>JALRLM010000562.1 GCA_023254435.1 Hydrocarboniphaga sp. | reverse complement strand
CAGGTCGGGCGAGCTCTTGCGCGTGGTGACGCCGTAGTTGCGCACGTCCTCGGGCAGGCGCGGCAGCGCCTGGGCGACGCGGTTCTGCACCTGCACCTGGGCGCGGTCGATGTCGGCGCCGAGTTTGAACACCACGGTGATCTGCAGCGTGCCGTCCTGCTGCGCCAGCGAGTTCATGTAGATCATGTCCTCGACGCCGGTGATCTCCTGTTCCAGCGGTGAGGCCACGGTTTCGGCGATGACTTCGGGGTTGGCGCCCGGATACTGCGCGGTGACGACCACGGTGGGCGGACTGACCTGCGGGTATTCGGCGATCGGCAGCACGAAGGCCGATACCGCGCCCGCGATCAGCACGATCACCGACAGCACGCCCGCGAAGATCGGCCGCTCGATGAAGAAATGGGTGAGTCTCATGTCGGTTCTCCGCCTCTGGGCCGGATCAGGACTTGGCCGGCGCGGCGTTGGCGGCCTGCTCGGGATCGGTCTTGTTCTGTGGTGCGGTTTCGGGCGCGGCCTGCGGCGTCACCTTGGTGCCGGGCATGGCGCGCATGAGGCCGCTGACGACGACGCGCTCGCCGGGCGCCAGGCCCTCGCGCACCACGCGGCGGCCTTCGTGCAGCGCGCCGAGCTGCACCGGGCGGTACTGCACAGTGCCGTCATCGGCGACCACCAGCACGTAGCGACGATCCTGGTCGGTGGCGATGGCCGCCTCCGGGATCAGCGTGGTGGCGTAGCGCTCGCTGCCCGGCAGGCGCACGCGGGCGAACAGGCCCGGCGTGAAGCGGCGGTCGGGGTTGGAGAGCAGGGCGCGGACGCGGATGGTGCCGGTGGCGGGATCGAGCGCGTTGTCGAGAAAGTTGAGCTGGCCCTGATGCGGATAGCCGTTCTCGTCGGCCAGACCCACGTGCACCGAGGCCGAGCCCTGGCCGCCGACCTGGGGACGAAAGTGCAGGTAGCTCTGCTCGTCGCCGTCGAAGGCGACGTAGATCGGATCGACGGAGACCACCGAGGTCAGCACGTTGGCGCCCGCGCCCACGTAGTTGCCCGCGGTGATCAGGGCGCGCGAGACGCGGCCGTCGATGGGCGAGCTGACGCGCGTGAACTCCAGGTTCAGGCGCGCCGCGTCGACCGCGGCCTGCGCCGAGCGGATGTCGCCCAGCGACTGCCGGTGCTGGCTCACGCGCTGGTCGCGCTCCTCCTGGCTGATGGCCCGCGAGGCCATCAGGCGTTCGGCGCGCTGCGACTCGCCTTCGGCGTAGGCGGCCTGCGACTTGACGCGGGCCAGCTCGCCTTCGGCGCGTTCGAGCTCGGCCTTGTAGGGGCGCGGGTCGATCACGAACAGCACCTCGCCCTTCTTGACCTCGCGGCCTTCGGTGAAGCGCACTTCCTCGATGTAGCCCGACACGCGCGGCCGCAGTTCGACACGGTTCACGGCCTCGAAGCGGCCGGTGAATTCGGCCCAATCGGTGACGTCGCCGCGCGTGGCGGTGGCGACCGTGACCGACGGCGGTGGCGGCGGCGCGGGTGTGGATTCGGCGCGTTCGCAAGCCGACAGCAAGCTCGCCGAGAGCAGGGTGATGGACAACAGCGGGGCCGCAACACGCAGGCCCGGAATGAAATGACGGTGATTCATGAAGCAGCCCCTTATGCCGTGCCCGACGACGAGGCTCGTCGCGAGCGTGGAGATCGTCCCGTCCCGGCCTGCGCCCCTAAAATGGTCGACAATGCTCGGATGATCTGAGGGCTTTTGACGGCGCCGCCGAATCAGCAGAGAATGTCGATGGGTGTTACCGGTCAGTAACGTCGTGATAAGTTACTGACCGGTCACATACCCTGTCAAGAGGGCTTTTGCCATGAAACGAACCGAGACGGCGGCCGCCACCGCCGAAGCCATCGCCGACGCACCTTGCGGAACCAAGGTGCGCGTGCGCGACCGCATCTTCGAAACCGCCTGCAACCTGTTCTATAGCCAGGGCATTCGCAGCGTCGGGGTCGACGCCATCGCCAACGAGGCGGGCACCAATAAGATGAGCTTCTATCGAAGCTTCTCGTCCAAGGACGAACTCGTCGCCGAATACCTGCGCGACTCCGAGCGCCAGTTCTGGGAGTGGTGGGACTACGTGGTCGCCGCCTATCCGAACGATCCGCGCCGCCAGTGCGAGGCCCTGTTCGAAACCCAGATCAACAATCCCTGCGACAAGAACATGCGCGGTTGCGCCATGGCCAACGCGGCCGTGGAGATCCGTGAAGAAGACCACCCCGCGCTGGCCGTGGTGCGCAGCCACAAGAGCGCCATTCGCGACCGCTTTCGCCAGCTCGCACGCGAGATGAAGGCGCACGAGCCCGACGTGCTCGGCGACGCGCTGATGCTGCTCATGAACGGCAGCATCCAGTCGCGCCTGATCTTTCCGGGCGACTGCGGCCCGGCCGTCAACGTCGCGCGCGTGGTCAAGACGCTGATCGACGCCCATATCGGCGAGCGCTGTCCGGCCAAGAAGCGCTAGGGTCCGTCGTGGAGCTGCTGCGTGCGGGCGGTCTGTTCGCGCTGACCGCGCTGGCTGAAATCCTCGGCTGCTACCTGCCGTACCTGTGGATGCGACAGGGCCGTTCGGCCTGGCTGCTACTGCCCGCGGCGGCCAGCCTGATCGCTTTTGTCTGGCTGCTGACGCTGCATCCCGACGCCAGCGGCCGTGTCTACGCGGCCTATGGCGGCATCTACGTGAGCGTGGCGATCCTGTGGCTGTGGCAGGTCGACCGCGTCACGCCGTCGATGGCCGATCTCGCCGGCGTGGCACTGATGCTGGCCGGCGCCGCGGTGATCGTGCTGAGCCGCCGCGCTTGACGCTCGCGCCGCCGAACTGGCGTGATGCGCCGGCGGCATCCATAACGACAACGACATAAACGCTCCTGCGAGGAGCGGGGACCATCATGATTGACGACCGTGTACAACCGGGCGCCCAGGCGGCCGGCAGGAAGAAGCCGTTGCTGCGCCAGCTGATCCACCACGGCGGCAAGCATTTCCTGCGTTCGGTGCTGGCGTTCCAGGGCCGGCACTCGCGGATTCCGTCCACGCCCTTCCTCGGGCTGGACTGCTTGCCGCAGGTGGCGACACTGGAGGCGAACTGGCGCCAGGTGCGCGCCGAACTCGACAGGGTGCTGGAGCGACCCGACGACATTCCGGCCTTTCACGATCTGTCGGTCGATCAGGCGCGTATCTCCAAGGGTCGCAACTGGACGACCTACGCCTTCCTCGTGTTCGGCCAGCGCATAGACGAAAACCGCGCGCAGTGCCCGCAGACGGCGGCGCTGCTCGACCGCCTGCCGGGTCTGCAGAACGCCTGGTTCTCCATTCTCGCGCCGGGCACGGTGATTCCGCCGCATCGCGGGCCCACGCGCGCCATCGTGCGCTGCCACCTGGGCCTGATGGTGCCGCGCGATCGCGAGCGCTGCTGGATCCGCGTCGACGAGCAGCGCTACAGCTGGCGCGAGGGCGAGGTGGTGCTGTTCGACGACACCTACGAGCACGAGGTGCACAACGACACGCCCGATCGCCGCGTGGTGCTGTTCCTCGACTTCGATCGTCCGATGGACGCCGCCGGCACGCTGGCCAATCGCGCGCTGCTCGCGGCGATGCGCGCCAGCCCTTATCTCAAGGAACCGCTGCGCAACATCGCGCGCTGGAACCGCGACCTCAAGGATCGCGTGGACCTGGACAACCTCAAGGGCTGAGCGGGGCGGACTTCAAGCCGGTCCGTTGCCGCGCCCGCGCGGAAACGACGGCGCCCGATGTACGCGGCTCATGCCGCCATGCGCGGCAGCGTGAAGTGGAAGGTGCTGCCGCGTTCGTCGAGGACCGGATCGCGCGGTTCGATCCAGATCGAGCCGCGATGGCGCTCGATGATGCGCTTGCAGGCCGACAGGCCGATGCCGCTGCCCGGATAGCGATCGGCCGGGTGCAGGCGCTTGAACACCTCGAACACGCGCTCGGTGTCGCCGACGTCGATGCCGATGCCGTTGTCGCGCACGCTGATACGCCAGTGCGCGCCGTTGTGCTGAGCGGCCGACAGGCGCACGCGCGGCGTTTCGGGGCCATGGAACTTGATCGCGTTGCCGATCAGGTTCTGCATGAGCTGCAGCAGCTGCGAGGCGTCGCCCATGACGGTGGGCAGCGGCTCGCACTGCAGCTCGGCGCCGAGCTCGGCGATGGACGCATGCAGGTTGGTGGTGGCCAGGCGATAGACCACGTTGAGATCGCAGGGCTCGAAGGGCTTGGGGCTGGCGTCGATGCGCGAATATTCGAGCAGGTTGACGATCATGCCGTGCATGCGCGCGGCGGCGGCGCGCACGAAGCTCAGATATTCGTCGGCATTGGCGTCGAGCTTGCCGGCGTAGCGACGCGACAGCAGCTCCGAGAAGCCCGAGATGGCGCGCAGCGGCTCCTGCAGATCGTGCGAGGCGGCGTAGGCGAAGCGTTGCAGGTCGGAGTTGCTGCGGCTCAGTTCGCTGATGGAAATTTCCAGCGCCTCGCGCTGGCGCGCGAGTTCGCGATCGGCGCGATGGCGCGACAGCAGGTTGCTGACCATTTCGCCGAAGATGGTGAGCACGAAAATGAGTTCGGGCGGCCAGCGTGTTTCGGCGCGCACCCAGTCGAAGCCCACATAGCCCGGCACCGCCGGCGAGGCGCGCATCGGCACCAGCAGCAGCGAGCGCACCGACTGGTGCTGCCATTCGCCGCGCTCGGCCGCGGCCTCGTCGGGCAGTTCGTCGACGCGCGGCACGTGCAGGATCTCGCCGGCGCGCAGGCGCTCGATGGACCAGGCATTCAAAGACACCGGAATCTTCTGCAGGCGCGCCTGATGGCCTTCGATGCCGGCCGCGCACCAGACGTGCGTGCACGACACGCTGCTGCCCTCGGGTTCGAACTGGAACACGTAGCTGCGATCCGACTGCGCGAAGCGGCCGATCTCGGCCAGCGCATGGGCGATGCCGTCGTCGATGGAGTCGGAGCCCAGGCTGATCATCTCGGTGGACAGGCGCGAGATCAGCGCTTCGAACGATAGACGGTACGCCAGTTCCTTTTCGTGGCGCAGGCGCTCGCTGATGTCGATCAGCGATCCGCCGATCAGCGTTCTGCCCGGCAGCGACGGCAGGCGCGTGGCGCGCAGCTCACAGGGCAGCGGCGCGCCGGTGGCCCGCACCAGTGTCCACGGTGTCACCACGCGCTCGCCGGCCAGTGTGCGATCGACGAAGTCGCGCACGAAGTCCTCGAGCGCCACGCCGGCACCCTGAGTGGCCGGGCTCAGTTCGCCGGGCGTCATGCCGATGAGCTGGTCGCGCGGATAGCCGGTCAGCTCGACGAAATTCTCGTTGACGTCGATGAGCCGCATCGACTCGACGTGGAAGACCCACATCGCGTCGGGCGCGTGTTCGGCGATGGCGCGCTGCTGGTCGAGCCGCGTCTGCAGGTCGGTCATGCGCTGCTGCACGGTCTCCAGGGAGCGTGCGATGGTGACCACGGCGTCGGTGGATGCGGCGCCGGGCTGAGCCGGGGTCTCGGGCGCGTTGGCCAGGCCGTGCGCGGTGCGCGACAGGTCCTTGAGCCGGCGGTCGAGCGCATCGAGGAACCAGGCCGCCGAAGCGCCCAGCAGGAACAGGGGCAGGGCCACCGACACCAGCGTGACGGTGTTGTCCTCGATGTATCCCAGGATCACGGCGACCACCAGGGCGCTGGTCGCGACCATGGCGGTGCCGAAGTAGTACTTGAGCGTCACGGCAGAATCACGTCGTGTGCGGCCTTGGCGGGGCGAATCAGCCTGCCATCTTACTGACGAGCCATAGCCCAGCTGCGTTGCTTCGGCGGCGAAGCCGTCGCGCTTGTCGGATGGTGCCGGGGGCCGCCACCATAGGCTCTCTTCGATATTCCGCTGCTCAATCCGATCGTCCATGAACGCCTCCCTGTTGCTCGGTCTCGGCGACACCCCGCAGACGCTAGACGCGCGCTACGCCAACCGCCATGGCCTGATCGCCGGCGCCACCGGTACCGGCAAGACCATCAGCCTGCAGGTCATGGCCGAAGGTTTTTCGGCCATCGGCGTGCCGGTGCTGGCGGTCGACATCAAGGGCGATCTTTCGGGTATCGCCAAGCTATCGGCCGGCGGGCCGAAACTTGAAGCCCGCGCCCAGCGTACCGGTATGGCCTCGTACCAGCCGGCCGCCTGCCCGGTGGTGTTCTGGGACGTGTTCGGCCAGCGCGGCCATCCGTTGCGCGCCACCGTCTCCGACCTCGGTCCGCTGCTGCTGGCGCGGTTGCTGGAGCTGTCGGAGGTGCAGGCCTCGCTGCTGACGCTGGCGTTTCGTTACGCCGACGACCAGGGCCTGCTGCTGCTCGACCTGAAGGACCTGCGCGCGCTGCTCAATCACCTGTCCGCCAACGCCAAGAGCCTGGGCGCCGAGTACGGGCTGATCTCCCCGGCCTCGGTGGCGGCGATCCAGCGCGCCCTGCTGGGCCTGGAATCGGCCGGCGGCGATCACTTCTTCGGCGAGCCGGCGCTGGATCTGTCCGACCTGCTGCGCACCGACCTGTCGGGTCGCGGCCTGGTGCATCTGCTGGCCGCCGACAAGCTGTTCCTGCAGCCGCAGCTCTACGGCGCCGTGCTGCTGTGGCTGCTGTCCGAGCTTTACGAGCAGTTGCCCGAGCAGGGCGATGCCGACAAACCGCGCCTGGTGCTGTTTCTTGACGAGGCGCACCTGCTGTTCAAGGACGCCAGCCGCGTGCTGATCGACAAGGTGGAGCAGGTGGTGAGGCTGATCCGCTCCAAGGGCGTGGGCGTGTACTTCGTCACCCAGAACCCGCTCGATCTGCCCGAATCGGTGCTGGCCCAGCTCGGCAACCGCGTTCAGCACGCCTTGCGTGCGTTCACGCCGCGCGACCAGAAAGCCGTGCGCGCGGCGGCCGAAACCTTTCGTGCCAACCCGGGCGTGGACGTCGCCACCGCGATCACCGAACTCGGCGTGGGCGAGGCGCTGGTGTCGACGCTGGGTGGCGAAGGCGTGCCCAGCCCCGTGCAGCGCACGCTGATGCGACCGCCGCAGTCGAGCATCGGTGCGCTCGGCGATGCCGAGCGCCAGGCCGTGCTCGACAGAAGCCCCGTGCGCGGGCGCTACGAACAGGCCGTGGATCGCGAATCGGCCTACGAGCGTCTGACCGCGCGCGCGCAGCAGGCGACATCGCCGGCCGCGCCTGCGCCGGCGGCTGACGACGACTGGCAGCGGCAGGTCGAAGACGCCTTCGGCCGCGGCTCGAAGCCGGCGCCGACCACTGTGCCGCGCAAGCCCGCACGACGTGGCGACAGCGTGGCCGAAGCCGCGGTCAAGAGCGCCGTGCGCGGGCTGTCGGGCACGCTGGGCCGCGAAATCGGCAAGCAGCTGCTGCGCGGCCTGCTGGGGTCGTTGAAGCGCTGAGCCCTGCGGCGGCATCAGTCCGCCGAACGCGGACAACGTGTCCGCGAGTGTCCGCCTGCGCCGTGCGGACACCCCAGGGGAGGTTTCACGGGGCTCTTTAGGCGCAATATCTTCTTGCAGGGCAACGACTTGTGTCGGGGCCGAAAGAATTGCACGCGGCTTGCCAGTATTCGGGCATGAACGCCCAACCGCAGACCTCGTCGATGTCCTCCATCCTTGGCTCGTCCGGGCGCCCGGCCGGCATGATTCCCGACACCTCGAGCCAGGACATCGCCATGGCGCCGCGTTCGCGCAAGCGCCTGTGGCTCATCGTCGCCGCCGTGCTGATCGCGCTCGTCGCGCTGGTCTGGCTGCTGGCCAGCCTGGGTGGCGTGCAGCGCTCGGTGCCGGCGGAGCGCCTGCGCATCGCCGCAGTGACGCGCGGCGCCTTCGTGTCGGACCTGTCGGCGCAGGGGCGCGTGGTCGCGGCGGTGAGCCCGACGCTGTATGCACCGGCGCTCGGCACGGTTGCGCTCAAGGTTGGCGCCGGCGAGCGCGTGAGCAAGGGCCAGCTGCTGGCCGTGCTCGACAGCCCCGAAGTCACCAATGAATTCGCGCGCGAGGAGGCCAACCTGCAGGGCCTGCGCGCCACCTATGCCCGCGAGCGTGTCGACGTGGAGACCGCACGTCTCAAGAATCGCCAGGTCGTGGAGCTGGCCAAGGTCAGTGCCGACGGCGCCGCGCGCGAGCTGCGCCGCGCGCAGGACGCGTATTCCTACGGCGTGCTGCCGTCGATGGAAGCCGATCGCCGTTCCGACGAACTTCGCAAGGCGCAGCTCGAATACACGCATGCGCAGGAAGAATTCAAGCTCAAGAACGAGAGCCTCGATTTTCAGCTGCGCACGCGCGCGCTCGAGGTCGATCGCCAGAAGCTGATGGTCGACAACCTGCAGCGTCGCGTCGACGAGCTCAACGTCGTCGCGCCCGTCGACGGCGTGATCGGCACGCTCAACGTGGTGGAGCGCCAGGCCGTGGCCGCCAATGCCGCGCTGATGACGGTGGTGGACCTGTCCAAGCTCGAAGTCGAGATCCAGGTGCCCGAAACCTATGCCGACAGCCTGGGCATCGACATGCCGGCCGAAGTCTCGGTGGGTTCGCGCCAGGTGCGCGGCCGCGTCACCGCGATTTCGCCCGAGGTCAACAACAACCTGGTCACCGCGCGCGTGGCCTTCGACGACACGCTGCCGCCCGATCTGCGCCAGAACCAGCGCGTGTCGACGCGCGTGGTGCTCGACAACCGCGATGGCATCGTGCAGTTGCCGCGC
>JALRLM010000485.1 GCA_023254435.1 Hydrocarboniphaga sp. | reverse complement strand
TTCCACTTGATGCCGGTGGGAAACGCCGCACCGCCGCGTCCGCGCAGGCCCGATTCGGTGACGCCCGCGACGATGGCGGCGGGCTCCATGCCCAGGGCCTTGTGCAGTCCCGCGTAGCCGCCGTGAGCGCGATAGGCCGTGATGTCGAGCGGATCGATGAGGCCGACGCGGGCAAAGCACAGCCGTTGCTGATTCTTGAACCAGGCGATGTCGTCGGTCGGTCCCTGGTGCAGCGCATGCGCGCCGCCCTGCAGAAAACCGGCATCGAACAGCTCGGCCACGTCGTCGCTGCTCACCGGACCATAGGCGATACGGCCTGCGGGCGTCTGCACTTCGACCAGTGGCTCCAGCCACAGCATGCCGCGCGTGCCGACGCGCACGAGCTCGATGGACAGGCCGCGCCGCGCGGCCTCGACGGTGATGGCGGCGGCGGTTTCGTCCGCCCCCACCGACAGCGCCGAAGCGTCGCGGGATACGTAGACACGCACCGCGGTCATGCGCCGATCTCCTGCGTCGCGCGCGCCTGCGCCATGAGCTGATCGAAGCGGCGCGGCGTCACCCTGCCCTGCAGCTTGTCACCGATCATCATCGACGGACCCAGCGCGCAGTTACCCAGGCAGTAAACGGGTTCCAGCGTGATCGCGCCATCGGCCGTGGTGCCATGGAAGTCGACGCCCAGGCTTTGCTTGGCATGCGCCTCCAGCGCCACCGCGCCGACCGACTGGCAGGCTTCGGCCCGACACAGATGCACCACGTGCGTACCGGGTTGCTCCTGGCGGAAGTAGTGATAGAAGGTCACCACGCCATGCACTTCGGCGCGCGACAGGTTGAGCTCCCAGGCGATCATCGCCACGGCGTCCTTGGGCACGTAGCCCAGCGTGTTCTGTACCGAGTGCAGAACCTGCAGCAGTGGCCCCGGCGCATCGCGGTAGCGCTCGACGGCGGCCCGCACGGCCTGTCGCTGGTCGGGCGGCAGATTGGAGCCGGGTTCCGGCTGGATGGGAATGATGCGTCGCCCTTTCATGGCGGACTCCTTCCTGTCTGTTTTACTTGAACAACACGGCGGCTTTCTGCAGCGTGATCCACACGCCCCAGAGCAGCGGCAATCCCACGGCGAGCCAGGCCAGCGGCACGGCCGCGAGTACATTCGACGCCGTGGAAGCCGCGGAAACGCCCGGATTCGATGCCGACGCTACGGGCGTTTCGCTCGCGGCGCGCCGGGCCTCGTCGAGGTCGGCCTCGCTCATGTGAAAACGCGCAGCCACGGGCCTGACGAGCAGGTTGCAGAGCAGACCCAGCACGAGCAGCGCGGCCAGCACGTGCATGGTGCTGTCGTAGGCCTGCGCCTGGGCGATGCCCTGGGCGAGCTGGTACTCGCGAAGGTAGTTGACCAGCACGGGCCCGAGGATGCCGGCCGTGGCCCAGGCCGTGAGCAGGCGGCCGTGGATGGCCCCGACGAACTGCGTGCCGAACAGATCGGCCAGATAAGCCGGCACGGTGGCAAAGCCGCCACCGTACATCGACAGGATCACGCAGAAGATGCCGACGAACAGCCCCGCGCTGCCCGCGTGCCCGGCCCAGGGCACGGCGGCGTACAGCGCCATGCCCAGCGCGAAGAACACCAAGTACGTGGCTTTGCGGCCCATGCGATCCGACATCGAAGCCCAGAAGAAACGTCCGCCGATGTTGAACAGGCTCAGCAGGCCGGTGAAGCCGGCCGCGATCGCGGCGATCTGCGCCTTCTGCTCGCCGCTCAGATCGCCGATGGCGGCATCGACGCCGATCAGGCGGCCGCCGAACACCTCCTGCAGCATCGGCGAGGCCATGCCGATCACGCCGATGCCCGCGCTGACGTTGAGGCACAGCACCGCCCACACGAGCCAGAACTGCGGCGTCTTGTGGGCATCGCGCAGATGCACCTGGCGCGTGGTGATCATGGTGCGGCCGGCGTGGCCCGTGGGCGTCCAGCCCCTGGGCCTGTAGCCCGATGGCGGCACGCGATACGCGAGCGCGCCGGCCAGCATGAACACGAAATAGATCAGCGCCAGCACGACGAAGGTCTGCCACACGCCGACCGATGCGGGCGTGGCGAACTGCGTCATGAGCTTGTCGGCCAGCGGCGCGCCGATCATGGCGCCGCCGCCAAAGCCCATGATCGCCATGCCCGTGGCCATGCCGCGTCGATCCGGAAACCACTTGATCAGCGTCGACACCGGCGAGATGTAGCCCAGTCCCAGGCCGATACCACCGATCACGCCCGAGCCGATCCACAGCATCCAGATCTGGTGCAGATAGACACCGAGCGCCGAAATCAGCAGGCCGCCGCACCAGCAGCAGGCCGACACCACGCCGGCC
>JALRLM010000431.1 GCA_023254435.1 Hydrocarboniphaga sp. | reverse complement strand
CCTGCTCGGCCAGTTCGATCCCGAGCGCTATGCGATCACGCTGCTCGTGCTCGACGGTCCCGGTGAGCTGCTGTCGCAGGTGCCCGCGCACGTGCGCATGGTGTATCCGCCACGCAGCCGCCTGTTGCGCGTGGGCAAGCTGGCGACGCTGCGCAACGCGCTCAATTGCGACGTGCTGATCGCCGCGATGGAACTGCGCGCGAGCTTCTGCGTGCACTTCGCGGCGACCGCGCTGCGCAAGCCGGCGATCGGCTGGGTGCGCATCGCCTTCGGCGAATATGCGCGCGAGATCAGCGACAAGAACCGCCGCAAGTCCAAGCAGATCTATGGCGACTTCGATCGCCTGGTGTTCGTCTCCGACGGTGCGCGCGAATCCTTCGAGCGCTGGTATGGCGATCGTCGCGACGACTGGCGCACGATCTACAACCCCTATCTGCCGCGCCAGGGCGATCAGCCCGAGCCTGCGCGCGTCGCGCCGGGCGAGCGGCCGCTGATACTCGGCGTCGGTCGCCTTGAAGCGCGCAAGGGATTCGACGTGCTGATCCGTGCGACCGCTGCGCTGCGCCGAGCCGGCGTCGACTGCGATCTGGTGCTGCTCGGCGAAGGGCCGCTGCGCGAGGAGCTGGCGGCGCTGGCGCAGGCCGAAGGCATCGCCGATCGCCTGCAGATGCCGGGTTTCGTCCACGATGTGCCGCAGTGGCTGGCGCGCGCCTCGCTCTACGTGCTGTCCTCGCGCATCGAAGGACTACCGGGCTCCATCCTCGAGGCCTTCGCCGCCGGCACGCCCGTGGTGTCCACGCGCTGCCCGCATGGTCCCGAAGAGCTGCTGCTCGACGGCCAGGTGGGGCTGCTGGTGCCGGTCGACGACGCCGGGGCGATGAGCCAGGCCATGCGCGAGCTGCTCGAGTCGCACGAACGCAGCGCGGCCTTCGTGCAGGCCGGCTACAAGCGGCTCGCCGATTTCGCGCCGGCCAGCATCCTGCCGATGTGGGAATCGCTGATCGGCGAGATCGAAAGGGCACACGAAGCCGCATGAGCGGCAGCCTGCACCTGCTGCATCAGATCCATCTCGCCAACGACGTCTGGGGTGGCATGGAAAAACAGTTCGCCAACCTGCTGCACGCCACCGCCGGCGACACGCGCGTGCGTCATTACCTGAGCGAGGACCTGCGCCAGCTCGCGCCGGGCGTGCAGGCGGCGCTGCCGCATCTGGCCGCCGCACCGCAGGACGCGCGCCGCTCGCACGGCCTGGCGATTCCCAACTGGCGTGGCCTGCGCCAGTGGCGGCAGACGCGGCGTGCGCGCAGCTGGCAGATCGACACCGTGCTGAGCTGGAACCGCTTCGGCGATCCACGTCCTGCGCAGCT
This sequence comes from Hydrocarboniphaga sp., assembly GCA_023254435.1. Lineage (GTDB taxonomy): Bacteria > Pseudomonadota > Gammaproteobacteria > Nevskiales > Nevskiaceae > Hydrocarboniphaga. Next base: position 3,292 of record JALRLM010000431.1, on the reverse strand, counting down.
CGCGCGCAAGCTCGGTGCGCGCGCCATCTACTGGGAGCGCGGCGCGGCCTGGTTCGCGCGCTATCGCGTGCCCGACGCCGATTTTCTGAGCGGTTTCGATCGCTACCTGGCCAATTCCGAAGCCTGCGCCGCGATGCTGCGCCACTGGGGCGTGACGGCGGCCATCGACATCTGCCGGCCGGGCATCCGTCATCAGCACGAGCGGCCCGCGCAGCCGCGCGAATTCGATGGCCGGCGTCCGCTGATGCTGGGCTTCTGCGCCCGGCTGCAGGGTTTCAAGGGCGGCGTTCTCGCCCTGCATGCGCTGGCCGCGCTGTGTGCGCAGGGCGTGGATGCGCAGCTGATCTTCGCCGGCGATGGCCCCGATCGCGAGGTGCTGGAACATCTGGCGGGCCGGCTGGCGTTGCAGTCGCGGCTGCGCTTTCTGGGGCGGCTCACCGACACCGACGCGTTCTATCGCGGCATCGACGTGCTATTGCATCCGGCGCTGCGCGAGCCCTATGGCAACAGTTGCGCCGAAGCTCTGAGTTACGGCGTGCCGGTGGTGGCGACGGCGGTCGACGGCCTGCCCGAAGTCGTCGCGCATGGCGTCGACGGCCTGTGCGTGGTGCCGAGCCTGCCGCTGCAGGACTTCGAGCGCTTCGGCGGCGATGCGCGCAAGGTCTACCCGCGCGTCTATCGGCCCGAAATCGGCAAGGTGGCCGAGCCAGGGCTGCCCGATCCGCTGCGCCTGGCCGAGGCGATCGTGCAGCTCACGCAGCGGCCACAGGACTATCGGCGCTACAGCGCCGCCGCCCTGGCAGGCGCGGACTCGCGCTTCTCGTTCCCCGCCCACGTTGAGCGGCTGCTCAGCCTGTTGGCTCCCGGGCGCGGCTGAGCGCTTGCGCGGGCGCGCCGTCGCCCGCCAGTTCGTCGAACAGGGCCTGCCATTTCGGCAGCACCGCAGCGGCCTGGTAGTGCGGCAGGCGGGCGTGGCCGGCATCGCCGAGCTGTTGCCGTAGCGACGGCGATTCAAGCAGCTCGATGATGCTCAGCGCGAGCGCGTCGACATCGTCCATCGGCAACAGGCGTCCGGCGCGACCGTGGTCGAGCAGTTCGCGCGGGCCGGACGGGCAGTCGAAGGCGATCACCGGCGTGCGCGTGGAAAAGGCTTCGAGGATCGTCGTCGGCAGGCCTTCCAGCTGCGAACTGAGCACGTAGACGCTCGCCGCCGCGAGCCAGGTCAGCGGATTGCCGACGTGTCCCGGCAGATGCAGCTGCCGCGACAGCCCCAGCTGCGCCGCCTGTTCGCACAGCGCGTTGCGCAGCGGGCCTTCGCCGAGCAGCACGATGTCGAAGTCCAGGCCGGCGGCGCGGGCGCGCGCCGCGCCTTGCAGCAGCCGGTCGAAGCCCTTGCGCGCTTCCAGACGGCCGATGCCGATCAGCGTGGGGCGTTCGCGCATGCGCTCCAGCAGGGCACGATGCGCCTCAGGCATTGCGACGCTGTCGCGGTAGTGCCCGGACGAGAACAGGTTGGGAATGCAGCGCCAGGTTTCGCGCGATGTGCCGAGCCAGCGTTGCATGGAGTCGCGCGCGCCTTCGGCGACGAAGACCGCGTGTCCGATATCGCGATAGGCCGCGCGCGCACGGCGATGATGGCGGGCGGAGAATCCACGCGCCCAGTGCTCGAAGGCGATATGCACCCAGGCGATCGCCGGCTTGCGCAGCCAGCGCGCGGCAAAGTGCACGCAGAAGGTAGCGCGCATCTCGACAGCGGCGATCAGCAGGTCCTGGCGCCGCGCATGCCAGAGCGTTGCGAGCTTGGCGCCGATGAGTCCGGGCAGCCATCGCGGGCGCTGCAACAGACGCACCGGGGCCGGCACGTCGGCCTGCAGGCGTGCACCCGGAGCGCCGAGGTTGAGCAGGCTCAGCTCATAGTCTGCGGGATCGAGCGCGGCCAGCAGTGCCAGCGTGACACGCGGAGCCCCACCGCCCTTGAGATCGGGCAGGACGAACAGCAGGCGGCGGCGTGTCGGCGAGGCGGCGGTCGGACCGGGTGTCGTCGTCGGAACGGTCGGCAGGGCCTCAGTAACGACCGTCATTGGCGACCGAGTATTCCAGCGCCTCGTCGCCGAGGCTCAGGCGCCAGAACTGCACGAGCGCGACGATGAACAGCAGCGGCAGCGACATCTCCATGCCTTCTTCGAGCGCGTTGACGATCAGCGAATAGAGCTGCGGCAGCCAGTGTCCGGTGAAGTCGTGGACGAAGGACTGCAGCTTGTCGAGCAGCTTGGTGAACGCGGCGGCGCCGATGGCGAGCAGGCTGGTCTGCAGCCAGGGCTGCTGCAGCGCGCCGCGCTGGCGCAAGGCGCGCAGCCCGGCCCGCGCGACATCGACGAGCACCGCGAAGACGATCAGCGTGATCGCGGCGGCCAGCAGCTTTTCGCCGAGCGGCGCGGCGCTCTTGAGGTAGTAGCTCGACTTGAACAGGCTGACGCCGGTCAGGGCTGTGTGCAGGTCGAGTTCGCGCGCGCAGCCGATGAAGGCGGCCAGCGCGCAGGGAATCATGGCGCGCGGCGACTGTCGCGCACGGCTCAGGCACAGCAGGCCCAGCACGGCCCAGAACACCGCGCTGAGCACTTCGAAAGGCCCTTCTTCGGAGAACAGGTGGTGCATGTCCTGCTTGCCGATCAGCAGCGGAATCGGCACCAGCAGCAGCGTGTAGAGCAGCGTGATGACCCAGACGGTGCGATAGCTCGGCGCAAGCGACATGCGAACCTCCACGGCGTTGGCAATGGGCGCGTGGCCCCTGCGATCAGCGCGCCGCAAGCGACTCGCCTGTGATCTCCTTGTAGATCGCCCGATTGCCCTCGACCATCACCTCGACGGAAAACTCCGTCGCGATGAGCCTGGGCCCGGCCGCACCCAGGCGGCGACGCTGCTCGTTATCGGCGATCAGCTCGTCCAGCGTGTCACGCAGATGCTGAACGCTGCCCGGCGGCACCAGACGGCCGTTGATCTGATCGCGCACGGCTTCGGGCATGCCGCCGGCGCGGCTCGCGATGATGGGCACGCCGGCGGCCGAAGCCTGCAGCAGCGACACGCCCAGGCCTTCCATGAGCGCCGGATGCACGAGCAGGTCCAGGCAGCCGATCCAGCGCGGCAGATCGCGCCGAAAGCCGGCGAAGCGCACCGGCAGGCCGAGCTCGCGCGCCTGCGCTTCCAGCGTCTCGCGCAGCGGCCCCTGGCCGAAGACCACGAGCGCGAGTTTGTCGCGCGTGGCGCGCTGCGCCAGCGCCTCGAATAGCAGACG
>JALRLM010000414.1 GCA_023254435.1 Hydrocarboniphaga sp. | reverse complement strand
TCGGGCCGTGGCACGGTGGTGACCGGTCGCGTGGAGCGCGGCATCATCAAGGTGGGCGAGGAAATCGAGATTGTCGGTATTCGCGACACGCAGAAGACGACCTGCACGGGCGTGGAGATGTTCCGCAAGCTGCTGGACCAGGGCCAGGCGGGCGACAACGTGGGTCTGCTGCTGCGCGGCACGAAGAAGGAAGACATCGAACGCGGCCAGGTGCTGTGCAAGCCGGGCTCGATCAAGCCGCACGCCAAGTTTGAAGGCGAAGTGTACGTCCTGACGAAGGAAGAGGGTGGACGTCACACCCCGTTCTTCAAGGGCTACCGCCCGCAGTTCTACTTCCGCACGACGGACGTGACGGGTTCGGTGGAGCTGCCGGAAGGCACGGAGATGGTGATGCCGGGCGACAACATCAAGGTGAAGGTTGAGCTGATCAACCCGATCGCGATGGAAGAGCAGGTTCGCTTCGCGATCCGCGAAGGCGGCCGCACCGTCGGCGCCGGCGTCGTCACCAAGATCCTCGGCTAAGTTTTTTCGAACTTTTCGAAAAAACCGCTTCACAAATCACAGCGGGGCGCGTAAAATCCGCGCCCCGCTGTTTGTTTCCCCACCGTTCTTTTAAAGACTGAGACCTCAGCATGGCCGCGACCAGCCAATCTATTCGCATCCGGCTCAAGGCGTTCGATCACCGACTTATCGACAAGTCGGCGAAGGAAATCGTCGAGACCGCGAAGCGGACCGGCGCCGTCGTGCGCGGGCCTATCCCGCTGCCGACTCGCAAAGAGCGTTTCACCATCCTGGTTTCGCCGCACGCCGACAAGGACGCGCGCGACCAGTATGAAATTCGCACCCACAAGCGCCTGATGCAGATCGTGGACCCGACGGAAAAGACCGTCGACGCGCTGTCCAAGCTCGACCTCCCCGCGGGCGTCGAAGTCCAGATCAAGGTCAACTAAGGCGAGAAACCAGACATGACTATCGCCATCATTGGTCGCAAGGCCGGCATGACGCGCGTTTTCACCGAGGCCGGTGAATCCATCCCCGTCACGGTCATCGAATGCAGCCCCAACCGCATCACCCAGCTGAAGTCCGTCGACACCGACGGCTACAAGGCTGTCCAGGTGGCGGCGGGTGAGGTCAAGACCTCGCGCGTCAACAAGGCGCTGACGGGTCACTACAAGAAGGCCGGCACCGCTGCCGGTCGTCTGCTCCGCGAAATCCGTCTCGAAGAGTCCGAAGGTGCCGACTTCGCCCTGGGTGGCGAAATCAAGGTCGACGCGTTCGATGGCGTGAAGGCCGTCGACGTCACCGGCACCAGCATCGGCAAGGGTTTCGCCGGCGTGCAGAAGCGCTGGAACTTCGGCGGTGGCCGTGCTTCGCACGGTAACTCGCTGAGCCATCGCGCCCCCGGCTCCATCGGTCAGCGCCAGTCCCCCGGCAAGGTGTGGAAGGGCAAGAAGATGGCCGGCCACATGGGCAACAAGCGCGTCACCGCTCTGAACCTCGACCTCGTCAAGATCGACGTCGAGCGCAATCTGCTGCTGGTCAAGGGCGCCGTCCCGGGCCACGCCAACAGCGACGTCATCGTTCGCCCGACCGTGAAGTAAGGACGAGCCCATCATGGAACTCTCAGTTCATAACAGCGACACCAAGCTCGACGTCTCCGACGTTGTCTTCGGTGCCGAATACAACCAGGCGCTGGTGCATCAGATCGTTACGGCCTACCAGGCCGGCGGTCGTGCGGGCACCAAGAAGCAGAAGACCAAGGGCGAAGTCCGCGGCGGCGGCAAGAAGCCGTGGAAGCAGAAGGGCACGGGCCAGGCTCGCGCCGGTTCGATCCGCAGCCCGCTGTGGCGTGGTGGCGGCAAGACCCACGCCGCCGTGCCGCGCGACTTCTCGCAGAAGGTCAACCGCAAGATGTATCGCGGCGCCATCCGTTCGATCGTCTCCGAGCTGGCTCGCGGCGGTCACCTGCTGATCACCGACGATTTCGTCGTCGATGCAGGCAAGACCAAGTCGCTGGTGGCCAAGCTGGCCGGCATCGGCGTCAACGACGTGCTGATCGTCTCCGAGACCATCGACGCCAATCTGTATCTGTCTGCCCGCAACCTGTACAAGGTCGGCCTGTGCGATGTCGCCGCGCTCGATCCGGTTACGCTGCTGGCGCATGAAAAGGTCGTGATCACGACCGAGTCCGTCAAGAAGCTGGAGGCCTGGCTGTCATGAGCGCCGCTACCAAAGTCACCAAAGTCTCTAGCGAGCGGATTCACCGCATCATCCTGGCTCCCGTCGTCTCCGAAAAGAGCACGCGCGCGGCCGAGAAGAACAACCAGGCCGTGTTCCGCGTCCTGGCCGATGCCAAGAAGCCCGAGATCAAGATCGCGATCGAGACCCTGTTCAAGGTCAAGGTCACCGACGTTCAGACCCTGAACGTCAAGGGCAAGACCAAGCGCTTCGGCCAGTTCATCGGTCGTCGCTCGGACTGGAAGAAGGCTTACGTCACGCTCGCCGAAGGCCAGGAAATCGATTTCCTGGGCGGCGTCAGCGCCTAAGGCACACAGAGGGATACGACCATGCCATTGGTCCAAATGAAACCGACGTCGCCGGGCCGTCGCCACCAGGTCAAGGTGGTCACGCCGGGTTTGTGGAAGGGTGAGCCCCACGCCCCGCTACTGGAGAAGAATGCTCCGGCCGGTGCGCGCAACAACAACGGCCACATCACCACGCGCCACAAGGGCGGCGGACACAAGCAGACGTACCGCGTGATCGATTTCAAGCGCAACAAGGACGGCGTGCCGGCCAAGGTTGAGCGCATCGAATACGATCCGAACCGTTCCGCTCACATTGCGTTGCTGTGCTACGCCGACGGCGAGCGTCGCTACATCATCGCGGCCAAGGGGCTCGAAGCCGGTGCCACCGTGCAGTCGGGCGTCGACGCCCCGATCAAGCCGGGCAACGTGCTGCCGCTGCGCAACATTCCGCTGGGTTCGACGATCCACTGCATCGAGCTGCGTCCCGGCAAGGGCGCTCAGCTGGCCCGCTCGGCAGGTGCCGCCGTGCAGCTGGTCGCCCGTGACGGCGATTACGCCACCATCCGTCTGCGTTCGGGCGAAATGCGCAAGGTGCACGCCGACGGCCGCGCCGCGGTGGGCGAAGTCGCTAATTCCGAGCACAACCTGCGTCAGTACGGCAAGGCCGGCGCCAAGCGTTGGAAGGGCATCCGCCCGACCGTTCGCGGCGTCGTCATGAACCCGGTCGATCACCCGCACGGT
>JALRLM010000385.1 GCA_023254435.1 Hydrocarboniphaga sp. | reverse complement strand
TCGACCTCCCGCCTTTCACGCTCGTGGGTGCGACCACGAGGGCGGGCCTGCTCACCTCCCCGTTGCGGGATCGCTTCGGCATCGTGCAGCGGCTGGAGTTCTATTCGGTGGAGGACCTCACGAGCATCGTCATGCGCTCGGCGGGCATCCTCAAGGCGCCGATCGAGATCGAGGGCGCCCACGAGATCGCGCGCCGCTCGCGCGGCACGCCGCGCATCGCCAACCGCCTGCTGCGACGCGTACGCGACTACGCCGAGGTGCGCGGGCAGGGGCTGATCAGCCAGGACATGGCCTCGCAGGCCATGAAGCTGCTCGATGTGGATTCCAACGGTTTCGATCTGATGGACCGCAAATTGCTGCTGACGCTGATCGAGCGCTTCGACGGCGGGCCGGCCGGCATCGACAACCTGGCCGCGGCCATCGGCGAATCGCGGGATACGCTCGAAGATGTGATAGAGCCCTACCTGATCCAGCAGGGTTATCTGATGCGCACGCCGCGCGGCCGCATCGCCGGCAAGCTGGCGTATCAGCATTACGGACTCAAGCCACCGCGCGAGCTGGATTCGCGCCTTTCGCCCGACCTGTTCGACTCGCCATGAAACCCGAGCCCCACTGCTGGCCCGTCCGCGTCTACTGGGAAGATACCGACGCCTCGGGCGTGGTCTACCACGCCAACTACCTGCGCTGGTTCGAGCGCGGCCGCACCGAGTGGCTGCGCGCGCTGGGCTACGACCAGGACAAGCTCATGCGCGAGGTGGGCATCGCCTTCACCGTGGCCAGCATCGACATTCAGTACCGGCGCCCGGCACGGCTCGACGATCAGCTCGAAGTGGTTACCGACATCGCCGAGCTCAAGAACGTGAGCCTGAGCTTTTCCCAGACCCTGCGCCGTGTTGCGGCGCCCGATGAGATGCTGGCCAAGGCCATCGTCCGGGTGGCCTGCATCGACTCCAAGACCTTCATGCCCAAGCGCATTCCGGCCCTGGGCTGGTAAGCCGCCGTCCGGTGTCGCGCTGGCAGCTTAGCGCGCGGCCCGGCTATGCCTATAATTCGCCGCTCAAAGCTGAACAGGCGACGGGACCGGGGGGTTCCGAAGCTGTTGTCGCGCTTCCACCGCTGTCGTACGTCCATCGAATACGAGGTTATCTGCGAATGAATGGCAACCTGTCGATTGCGCATCTGGTCGCGCAGGCGAGCATCCCGGTTCAGCTGATCATGCTGATCCTGCTGCTGGCCTCGGTCGGGTCCTGGGCCGTGATCATCGCCAAGCGGGGCCTGTTCAACAAAACCAAGAAAAGCGCCGACGACTTCGAGAACCGCTTCTGGTCGGGCGGCACGCTGGTGGATCTCTACGAGAGCACCCGCCGCAACAAGGAAGAGCAGGGCATCGTCACCATCTTCAGCGCCGGCTTCGAGGAGTACACGCGCCAGCAGCAGAGCGGCCGCCTGGATCCCGACGACGTCATGCCGGCCGTGCAGCGCCAGATGCGCGTCGCCCAGGTTCGCGAGATCGAACGCCTGGAAGGCGGCCTGTCGCTGCTCGCCACCATCGGCTCGGTCAGCCCCTATGTGGGTCTGCTCGGCACCGTGTGGGGCATCATGAGCGCCTTCATCTCCATCGGCAGCGCCAAGCAGGCCTCGCTGGCCATGGTGGCGCCGGGTATCGCTGAAGCGCTGATCGCCACCGCCATCGGCCTCTTCGCGGCCATTCCGGCCGTGGTCGCCTACAACTTCTTTACGCGCTCCATCGAAAGCCTCGAGAACCGGTTCTCCACGTTTTCCGAGGAGATGGTCGGGATCATCGAACGCGCGCTGCGTAACCCGAAGGCCTGAGCCATGGGCGCCTCGGTCAGCCCCAAGGGCGGAAAGAAGCGGCGTATGAACGCCGAAATGAACGTCGTGCCCTACATCGACGTGATGCTGGTGCTGCTGATCATCTTCATGGTCACGGCGCCCATGCTGACGCAGGGCATCGAGGTGCAGTTGCCCGAGGAGCAGGGCGAGAGCATGACCCAGGGCGAGGAGCCGATCACGCTGTCGGTCACGCGTAACGGCGAGCTCTATCTCAACGTCGGCGACAAGCGCGGCGAGCCGCTGTCGGACGAGGAAGTGGTCGATCGTGCCGGCGCCATCATCCGCAACAAGCCTCAGGAGATGTTCCTGGTCGAAGGCGACGCCAAGGTGCCTTACGAGTCGGTCGCGCGCGGCATGTCGCTATTGCAGCGTGCCGGTGTGCAGAAGATCGGCTTCGTCACCGATCCGGTGCCGCCCTCTCAATCGAACAAGCGCTGAGGGCGAATGCCGGCAAAGTCCCGTCATTTTCTGCTCGCGGCAGCGGCGCATCTTGCGCTGTTCCTGCTGCTGGCCTTCGGCGTTCGCTGCCAGTCCAAGCTGGAGCCGCCGCCGCCCATCATGGCGGTGATGGTGAAGCCTTCGGCGCGCACCGACACCAAGATGGAAACCCCGCGCGTGGTCGAGGAGAAAAAGTCTCCCGACGACAAGGAAATGCAGCGCGTCGAGGAAGGCAAGCGGCAGGAAGAAGAACGCAAGCGCGCGCAGCAGCGTCAGCGCGAGGCCGAAAAGCAACAGCAGCAGCGCGAAGCCGAACTCGAAAAGAAGCGCAAGCAGCAGGAGCAGGCCGACGAAAAGGCCAAGGCCGAACAGCAGGCCAAGGCGGAGCAGCAGGCCAAGGCCGAGGCTGAGAAAGCCGCCAAGGCCGAAGCTGACAAGCAGGCCGAGCTCAAGCGCCAGTCCGAACTCGCGCTCAAAAAGGCGCAGGAAGAAGAGGTGCGCAAGCAGGCGGAGGCCGAGGCCAAGCGCAAGGCCGATGCCGAAGCGGCCGAGAAGAAGCGCGTCGAGGACGAAGCCAAAGCCAAGGCTGCGGCCGAAGCCGCCGAGAAGCAGCGCCAGGAAGAAGAAGCCCAGAAGCGCGCCGAAGCCGAGAAGAAGCGCCGCGAAGAAGAAGCGCGCAAGGCCGCCGAGGAAAAACGGCGACAGGAAGAAAACGCGCGCCGCCAGCAGGAGCAGATGGCCAAGCAGATGATGGCCGAAGAAGCCGCGCGCGCCGAAGCCGAGTACGTGCAGGGCGTACAGGCGACCTGGGCGCAGGTTCTGGCCGAACATCTGCGGCCTTACTGGTCGCGACCGCCGGGCCTGCCGAACAGCATTCAGTGCCAGGTACAGATCACCTTGCTGCCCAGCGGCGCGGTGGCCGACGTGCGCGTCATCCGCAGTTCAGGTGTTCCGGCGTTTGATGACTCCGTTCTCCGGGCCGTGCAGAAGGCCAGTCCTCTGCCGCTGCCCAGCGATCCGAAGGCTTTCGAACGTATTTTGAAGCCCATCTACTCGCCGGCCAGCCTCGAATAAAACGAAACCGAGAGACCACAAGGACTTTCAACCATCATGCTGAAGCGACTGCTGCTTGTGTTGTGCGTGCTCGTGCCGGGGCTTGCCCGCGCCGATCTTGAATTCGTGGTCCAGAGCAACAAGACCGGCGCGCAGCCGATCGCCGTCGTGCCGATGGCGGGTAACGAAGGCCTGCCGACCGATGTGTCGCAGGTCATCGAAGCCGATCTCAATCGCAGCGGCCTGTTCACCACGCTGCCACGTACCGACATGCTCGAGCGGCCCAGCGATCCGAGCCAGGTCGATTTCCGTAACTGGCGCGCAGTCAGCATGGAAAGCCTGGTGCTGGGCCGTATGACGCGCGAGCCCGGCAGCGATCGTGTCGCCACGCGGTTCTTCCTGCTCGACGTTTTCCGCGGCGAACAACTGATCGCGTATGACATGCCCGCTGTGACGCCCGATCAGCTGCGCTACGTGGCGCACCAGATCGCCGACCTGATCTTCGAACGCCTGACGGGCATTCCGGGCGTGTTCAACACCAAGATCGCCTACGTGACCTCCAATGGTTACGGCCCGGCGCGGACCTACCAGCTGGTGATCTCGGACGCCGACGGCTACAACCCACGCACCATCGCCAGCTCGCGCGAGACGCTGATGTCGCCGGCCTGGTCGCCCGACCGCAAGAAGCTCGCGTACGTGGCCTTCGAGCGCGGTCGCTCGGGTGTCTACGTCCACGACGTCGCCACGGGCGCGGTCAAGCGCCTGATCTCGGAGAAGGGCATCAACGGTTCGCCGGCCTGGTCGCCCGACGGCACCAAGCTGGCCGTGACGCTGTCGTTCGAAACCAATCCGGATATCTATGTTTTCGACATCGCATCGGGCAAGCGCACGCGCTTGACCGATCACTACGGCATCGATACCGAAGCGGCCTGGTCGCCCGACGGCCAGAGCATCGTCTTCACCTCGGATCGCGGTGGTCAGCCCCAGCTCTATCGCATGCCGTCCACCGGCGGCGATGCCCAGCGCATCACCTTCCAGGGCAAGCAGAATCTGCGAGCGAATTTCGCGCCCGATGGCAAGAGCCTGGCGCTGGTCAACGTTGACGAATCCCGCTATCGTATTGGCCTTCTCGACTTGGCTTCTGGCAATTTGCGCATTGTCAGTGATGGCAACATGGACGAGAGCCCCAGCTTCGCCCCCAATAGTGCTGTGATCATCTACGCCACCCAGAGTCGTGGCGCGGCTGAATTGGCCACGGTCACCACCGACGGTCGGGTCAAGCAGCGGCTGCGGCAGCCGGGTGATGTCAGGGAGCCGGCGTGGTCGCCGTTTTCGCGCTGATAACGAATTTTCAAATCTAGGTACCCGAGACTACGGGGCTATTTCAGGAGCGTGTGAAAATGTTGAAGCAGATTCTGGTTGCGACGGTGATGGTGAGCAGCCTCGTGGTCACGGGTTGCGCGAGCAAGGGCAAGAAGACGGCTCCGCCGCCTCCGGCTCCGGCGAACACGGGCATGAGCGGCTATGGCGCGACGGATAACAGCGTGGCCGGCACCGGCCTCGGTGATCTGGCCTCGCAGGTTGCTTCGAAGAAGGTCATCTACTTCGACTACGACAGCGCCGACCTGACCTCCGAAGGTCAGTCGACCGCCGCCCTGTGGGCGAAGTATCTGGTTGCCAACCCGAGCCTGCGTGTTCGCCTCGAAGGCAACACCGACGAGCGCGGCACGCGCGAGTACAACGTTGCGCTCGGTGAGAACCGCGCCAACACCGTGCAGTCCGCTCTGACCTCGGCCGGCGTGTCGGCCAGCCAGATCAGCGTCGTCAGCTACGGCGAAGAGCGTCCGGCCGCCCCCGGCCACGACGAATCGGCCTGGTCGCTGAACCGTCGCGTCGAGTTCGTCCAGCAGTAATCGCTGATCGTTAGTTCTTCGAAGAATTCCAAGGAAATCCGTGCCTATGTCGGCCTACCGCAGTTCGGCTCTGCTGCTGCTCTCGACGGTTTTGATCAGCGCTTGTGCGGACTTCGGCGGGCCGATCGATGGCTCGGGGCAATCGCAGCTGTCGCCGCAAGAGCGCCGGCTGCAGGATCTCGAGAACAAGACGGCGACGATGTCGCGCCGTCTCGACAACATCAACTCCAGCGCAACCGACCAGGAAATCGGCCGGTTGCGTGACGAGTTGCGTGAGATTCGTGGAATGGTCGAGAAGCTGCGCTACGACAGCGATCAGCGCGACCGCACTTCGAAGGACTATCTCGCGGATATCGACCAGCGGCTGCAGCGCCTCGAGGGCACTGCGCCGCCGGTCGTGTCGGCCGCTCCCAGCACCATTCCGGGCGCTACGCCGGGAACGCTGGCCACGGCGCCGACGCCTCAGCGTCCCACCGTTGCTTCGCCGGAAGAAGAGGCTGCCTACCTGGCCACCTTCGACCAGCTCAAGAACGGCAAGTACGACGACGCCATTCGTGGCTTCAAGTCGATGCAGCAGCAATGGCCGCAAGGCCGTTACGCCGACAATTCCTGGTACTGGATGGGCGAGGCGTATTACGTCAAGCGCGACTACAACGGTGCGCTCGGCAGTTTTCAGACCCTGGTCGATCGCTATCCCACGAGCCCCAAGCTGGCGGATGGCCTCGTGAAGATCGGCTTGTGTCAGATCGAACTCAAGCGCACCGGCGAGGCCAAGGCCACGCTGCAGCGCGTCACCCGCGAATTCCCGACGTCGAATGCCGCCAACATCGCGCGGCAGCGCCTGGAACAGCTAGGCGGTTAAAAGCATGACCTCAGCCGTTGCGCAGCCTGCGCCGGCGCGCGACGAACGGCTGAAGATCACCGAAGTCTTTCTCTCGCTCCAGGGTGAATCCTCGTTGGCCGGCTGGCCGACCGTCTTCGTTCGCCTGACGGGCTGTCCGCTGCGCTGCCACTACTGCGATACCACCTACTCGTTCCATGGCGGGCAGTGGCGCAGTTTCGATGAAATTCTCAAGGAAATCGGTTCGCTCGGCGCTCGCCACGTCTGCGTGACGGGCGGCGAGCCGCTGGCGCAGAAGAACGTCATCGAACTGCTGCGCCGGCTGTGCGACGCGGGCTACGTGGTGTCGCTCGAAACCAGCGGTGCCATCGATGTCTCGCCGGTGGATGCGCGTGTGATCCGCATCGTCGACATCAAGACCCCGCAGTCGGGCGAAGTCCATCGCAATCTCTGGAGTAATCTCGATCATCTGTCGGCACATGACGAGATCAAGTTCGTCCTCTGCTCCCGCGAAGACTACGACTGGTCCAAGCGCATCGTCAGCGAACACGCGCTGACGTCGCGTTGCACGGTGCTGTTCTCGCCGAGCCACGGACAGGTTGGAGCCCGCGAGCTGGCCGACTGGATCGTCGAGGATCGCCTGCCGGTTCGTTTCCAGACGCAGCTGCACAAGCAGCTTTGGGGTGAGGAGCAGGGCCGATGAGCGTCGCCATCAAGAAAGCTGTTGTGCTGTTGTCCGGTGGTCTCGATTCGGCCACCGTGCTGGCGATGGCGCGTGAGCAGGGTTTCACCGCTTACACGCTGGCGGTTTCCTATGGCCAGCGACATTCTGCCGAGGTGCTCGCTTCGGCGCGCGTCGCGCAGACCCTGGGCTCGGTGCAGCATCAGGTGATGCAGGTGAATCTGCACGAACTGGGGGGATCCGCGCTCACCGATCGCTCGATCGCGGTTCCCGAAGCGCCCACCACGGGTATTCCCGTCACCTATGTGCCGGCGCGCAACACCTTGTTTCTGTCGCTGGCGCTGGGCTGGGCCGAAGTGGTTGGCGCTTACGACATCTTCATCGGCGTCAATGCAGTGGATTATTCGGGCTATCCCGATTGCCGCCCCGAATTCGTCGCCGCCTTTGAACAGCTGGCGCAACTGGCCACCAAGGCCGGCGTGGAAGGTCAGCGCTTCAAGATTCATACGCCGCTGATTTCGCTGAGCAAGGCACAGATCGTGACCGAGGGGCGACGCCTGGGCGTCGACTATGCTCAGACGGTCTCCTGCTATCAGGCCGACGATGAGGGTAGGGCCTGCAATCGTTGCGATTCGTGCCGGCTCCGTCGGGCGGGTTTCGAGGCCGCCGGCATGGTTGATCCGACCCGCTATCAAACGGCAGTTTGAGTTCTTCTATTCAACCCGCGGTTACGTTCCAGTATGATGCGCGGCCCCGCAGTAACGGGGCTTTGGCTTGATTGTTTCGATGGGTCGTTAGCTCAGTCGGTAGAGCAGTTGACTTTTAATCAATTGGTCGATGGTTCGAATCCATCACGACCCACCATTTCGAGATACGAAGGTGTACTAAGAAGTACGATAAGCCCGCGAAATAGCGGGCTTTTTTGTTTATTCACGTCCGGTGACGTGCGGGGGCATCCGTTGACAGCCTGGTAAAGCTGGGGGCACTTTAGGGGGCATTGCACTACCCCCTGGGGGCATCGATGCCGCTGAGCGATACGGAATGCCGCAACGCCAAGCCAGGCGCCAAGTCGGTGAAGCTGTTCGATGGTGGCGGGCTCTACCTTGAGGTGTCGCCGGCCGGCGGCAAGCTATGGCGCCTTAAGTACCGGTTCGCGGGCAAGGAAAAGCGTTTGGCTTTAGGGGCTTATCCCGAAGTGCCATTGGCTGGCCGCAAGGACGCGGACAATGGTAAGCGCATCAGGGGCGCGCGCGATCTGCGCGACGACGCCAAGCGGCTGTTGGCGGAAGGCCTGGACCCTGGCCAGCAGAAGCGGCAGGAAAAGCTCCGGCGTGTCGCTGCGGCGGCGGACAGCTTTGATGCCCTCGCGCGCGAATGGCTCCAACGTCAGACCGTGTGGACTGCCGATTACCGCGACCTGACGCTGCGGCGCTTCGAGCGTGACGTGTTCCCCTGGATCGGCCCGCGCCCGATATCGGACATCAAGCCTTTCGAGCTGCTGGCGGTGCTCAAGCGCATTGAAGAGCGCGGCGCGGTAGAGACGGCGCATCGCGCCTTTCAGATGGTGGGCAAGGTTTTTCGCTACGCGGTCGGCGCCGGCCGTGCGGAACGCGACATCACGACCGACATTCGCGGTCAGCTCCGACCGTGGAAGAAAGAGCACCACGCCGCGATCACCAATACCGATGGCGTTGGCGAGCTGCTGCGCGCCATCGATGGCTATGCGGGCTCGGTGATCGTCGTGGCGGCACTGCGCCTGGCTGCGCTGCTGTTCGTTCGGCCTGGTGAGCTGCGGCGCGCGGAGTGGGTTGAAATCGATCTGGACGCAGCAGAGTGGCGCATCCCGGCAGCGAAGATGAAGATGCGGCGTGCTCACCTGGTGCCGCTGTCCACGCAGTCCGTGGCCGCGCTGCGCGAACTGCAACCGCTCACCGGGCATCGTCGCTACGTTTTTCCTGGCGAAAGAAGTCCGTTACGCCCTATGAGCGAGAACACCGTCAACGCGGCCCTGCGCAGGCTCGGATTTGATGGTGACCAGATGACGGGCCACGGCTTTCGGGCGATGGCGCGGACTCTGCTGGCAGAGAACGGATGGAACCCCGAAGTGATTGAGCGGCAGCTTGCGCACAAGGCTGCTGGCGCGATGGGCGAGGCTTACGACCGCACGCAATTCCTGCCGGAGCGCCGCCGCATGATGCAGGCCTGGGCGGACTATCTCGATGTGCTGCGGCAGCGGCGCAAGGTGATCGCGGGCGACTTCGGCCGAACTGCGGCATAGCGTTACCGCGAAGCTCGGCGGCGGATTTCAGCCGAGCATTGAGGCGGGCCGGTGACGTGCTGCCACCACGTAGCTGGCTCCCCTTTGGGTGTAGGAGAGGGTTTCTATGATCCAAGTAGTCACGAATGTAGGTCCGGCGGTTCTGTGCCGTCCTGACGACTCCCGCCTTGCTTCCGTGTGGAGCGAGCGCGGCGGCTATGAACAATGGAATGACAATCCCTTGATGATCGTTATCGGGGCTCAGACCGACGATGCCAAGTGCGCTCGCCTCGCCGCCAGATTCTCTCTTGATGCGCGCGTGCTGATCCGCTTCCGGAATCTGCACCCTATCTGCGGAGTGCAAGCCGAATGAAAGACTTTTCACGACACCTTGATCCCAGTGGCAGCACGGTACGGATCGGCTTTGCGGGGATCACTGCAGCCAGTACGCCATTCGCTGTCGAGAGCGGCGGCCTAGTCACAGAAGCCTTAGATGAGGCCGCCGAGCTGATCGGCGGCGCCATGGCCGCTGTCCGACTCCTGGCACAGGACAATCTGGCACAGCGCGAAGAGTTGGCGGGCCTATGCCTGCATTCACTTCAGGCGGGCCAAGCACTGATTGAGTCAGTTCTGAGATCAGCACGTGAAGACTCGTAAGGCCGCAGCGCCCGTAGCAGCACGGCCGCAAGATGATGTGCAGACCCTTGACGAAGCTTGGTTCGCCAAAGCCCGACCGGCGGTGGATCTCCGCATGGCCCCGCCCTTGAGCAGATCGCGTGTTTCTGTGCTCCGCCGCAAGGTTCTTTCTGATGACACGTTAACTCTTGAAGACCGCAAGAGCATTGGCGAAGCACTTGATTATCTGATTGGCAGCATGCTGTTGGATGCCCTCAACCGGATTCCGACACGCCCCAAAGCCATTGAAACCCGACGTTTCGCTTCGGTGGCGCGTGCGTTAACCGAGCGTGAGCGCTGCTCGTTAAAGTCGGCGGTCTGGGCCGCCGCGCCTGCCGATGCGTTGCCCGCGCAACTCAGGGCCATTGAGAAGATGAGCCAACGGTACGGGGCGAGTGGAATCCCGGTGCTTGTTGGCCAGCCACCAGGCGCATCGGCTCCGGCGCTACAGCCGAGGCCGAAGAAATACTCGGCCATTAGCTATCAGATGTATCAACGCGCTGCAAATAGGTTGATCCGAGGAAAGAAGTAGGGGGCGCCATTTCCTTAAGATTTGCTGTCATGCGCTGCTATAGGTGAATAAATTCGTAGTCCCGTGCCGTTCGGCAATTTACGAGGACTAGCGATGCAATCCGATACGATTCTCAGGCTTCCGGCCGTCAAAGCCGCGACGGGCCTTTCCCGTACCACCATCTATGAGCGCGTCCGCGCGGGCACTTTTCCGGCGCCGATTCCCCTTGGCGAAAGGGCCGTAGGCTGGCTGGCGTCTGACGTTGGTGCCTGGGTCCAGGCGCGCGTGCAGGAAGCCAGGAAGGGCCGCGCATGAGCGCCGTTCCCCGTAGTCGCCCGCGCCCAACCTGGGCCGATGCCGCGAAAGCGGTGCTGCATGTGCGTAGCGACCAGCGTGCGTGCCGCAACTGTGTTCACTTCCGCACGCCAGGCCGTCGCGACCGCTGCGATGATCGCGGCATCTGCCGCTTGCTGGAACAGGCCGGCGCATCGCAGGGCATGCTGCCCGGCTTGGGTTCGGCGCACTTCGTCCCCGCGAACCACGTCTGCGAACGCTGGGAGCAACTGACCGGCTATCAGACCGAGCATGCTTAACCCGTCTCTGTCTATGGCGGCAGTTGAGGCCCAGTTTCGCGACGCCATGCGCGCAGCCGGGTTGTCATTCGATGGTCCGATATCGGCTGATGGCCGACTGCATCGTTTCCGTGTCGATGGTGACAAGCGCGGCAGCAAGAACGGCTGGTATGTGCTGCACGGCGACGGTGTGCCGGCCGGCGAGTTCGGAAGCTGGAAGGCGGGTGCATCATCGGTGTGGCGTGCCGATATCGGACGTCAGCTTTCCCCTGACGAAGAACGCGAGCACCGCGCCCGTGTCGATGCGCTGCGGCGGCAGCGCGAAGCCGAACAAGCCAAGCAACGCAAGGAGGCGCAGGCGCGGGCGGCGAAGCTATGGGGCGAAGCGAACCCGCGCGTGGGCGTGACGCATGCGTATCTCGCGGCCAAGGGCGTGAAGTCACATGGACTTCGGCGGCTCAAGGACTCGCTGTTGGTGCCGCTGCGCGATGTGGATGGCCAGCTCCACGGGCTGCAGTTCATCGAACCAGGCGGCGCTAAGAAGTTCCTGACGGGCAGCGCCATTGCGGGGCACTACTTCGCCATCGGCAAGCCTGCGAAGCGCGTGGTGATCTGCGAGGGCTACGCCACGGGTGCGACGCTGCATGAAGCGCTCGGTGATGCCGTCGCGGTGGCCTTCAATGCCGGCAATCTCGTGGCCGTTGCCAGGGCCATCCGCGCCAAGCTGCCCGCGCTCGATCTGGTGATCGCGGCCGACAATGACCACGCCACTGAGGGCAATCCGGGCGTCACGCAGGCGCGGGCGGCGGCGCATGCCGTCGATGGCGTTTTGGCTGTGCCTGAGTTCGCAGAGGGCGACACCGGCACCGACTGGAACGATTACGCCTCACGCCATGGCCTGGAGCCATTGCGCGCCGCCTTCGTGCGCGCGTGCGGGCAACGCAGCAGCTCACCGTTCGTTTCTCCTGAAAAATTGCCGAGCGCAATTGGCGCCGCAATCGAAACGATGCCCGCGCCCGCGCCCGCGCCCGCGCCCGCGCCGGCCGCGCCCGTCGTCGTGTCGCTCGACTCGCGCAGGCAGGCAAAGGCCGGCGCACGCGAGCCC
>JALRLM010000329.1 GCA_023254435.1 Hydrocarboniphaga sp. | reverse complement strand
GGATTGAGCAGCGTGAACGCCACCGCGCTGGCCAGCGCACGACCCAGCGTCAGCGAGGTCTGCCCGGTCACCGTCATCGACTGTGAGCGCAGGGCGCGACGCAGCGCGCCGATGCCGTACCAGGCCAGGAACGCCGCGCCGCCCAGCGTCAGCGCCAGCGTAAGGCCCGGCCAGTGGCCCAGAACCGCGCCGAGCCCGGCCACGCCGGCGGCGATCAGCAGCGCGTCGGCGCTGCCGCAGAACAGCACGATGGCGCCCACGTGCTCGCGCCGCAGCCCCTGCCGCAACACGAACAGGTTCTGCGCGCCGATCGCCATGATCAGCGCGGCCGACAGCAAAAAACCCCGCGTGAACGCGGCGAACGTCGAAGCGGCAAGCGGATCGGTCGGCATAGCCAGCCAATTTATCACGCACCCGAAACGGCTCGACGCCGCCGGCCCTAGCATTCTTCTTGCATCGATCGCGGCGTTCAGGATGCGGGCTGCTGGCCGTCGCGATCGCCACGCGAGCCGGCCTGATCCAGAATCGCTCGAGGCCTGTCAGCACTGTCCGGGGCATCCGTCCGATGCCGTCCTGTCCACGGGATTCCGATTGCCCATGGCTGCCGCAGCTCACTCATCCCCCTGGCACCGGCTGGCCCTGTTCGCCGGCGTGCTGTGGCTGGTGCTGCTGCAGGCCCTGGCGGTGGTCCACGCGACGCATCACGAAATCGCCGCCGACGAAGCGGCCCTCGACTGCCCGTCCTGCGAGCACGCAGGCGGCAACCCGCTGCCGGCGACCCTGCTCGCGGCTCCGATTCTCCGGCCGCTGCGCATATCAGCCGTGGCGGCCGATCCATCGCCGCGCCCGTCACGGGCCTTCCGGCTCCTTCCTCCTGCACGCGCGCCGCCCACGGCCTGAGTCGTCGTCATCGGCTTCGATTTTCCGGTTGCGCGGGCTTCGGCCATCGCCGCACCGGCCGTCTGACGCGCGCCGTCGTTCTTCGCCATGCGAACGGCGCCGTTCTGTTGTCAGGAGTGACTTTCGATGAATTTTTCCAAACTGTTTTTTTCCAGACTGTCTTCAGGCCTGCTGGTGGCCGTTTCGGTCGTGGGCGCGGTGTCGTCCCATGCGGCGGATCGGCCCGCGGCCGCTGCGATTGCGGTGGTTCGTCATGCCGCCGTGTGCCCGGCGGAATCGGCCCGGGACGTGGCGCACTGCCACGCCCGCGTGGTGGTGGACGAGCGCGGTGAGGTCATCACGCATGAGACGCCGTCGGGACTTGGCCCGGCCGACCTGCGCTCGGCGTACAAGATCAGCAGCAGCGGCAATGCCTCGACGGTGATCGCCATCGTCGACGCCTTCGGCTATCCCGACGCGGAAGCGGATCTGGCGGTGTACCGGGCGCAGTACGGCCTGCCGCCCTGCACCACCGCCAACGGCTGCTTCAGGAAAGTGGATCAGCGCGGCGGCACCAGCTATCCGGACTTCAATCGTGGCTGGGCCGGCGAAACCGCGCTGGACCTCGACATGGCCAGCGCCATCTGCCCGAGCTGCTCGATCCTGCTGGTGGAAGGCGACACCAACGGCAATGCCGATCTGGCAGCGGCGGTGGACACCGCGGCCGCGCTGGGCGCGCACGTGATCAGCAACAGCTACGGCAGCGCCGAATCGAGCAGCAGCAGCCGCTACGAAGCCTCGTACAACCATCCCGGCGTCGCCATCACCGTGAGCACGGGCGATTCGGGTTACGGCGTGCAGTTTCCGGCCTCGTCGCCGCATGTGATCGCCGTGGGCGGCACCAGCCTGAGCAAGGCCAGCAACTCGCGCGGCTGGACCGAATCGGCCTGGTCGGGCGCCGGCAGCGGCTGCAGCACGGTATTCGCCAAGCCGAGCTGGCAGACCGACAGCGGCTGCGCCAAGCGCAGCGTGGCCGACGTCTCCGCCGTGGCCGATCCGGCCACCGGCGTCGCCGTCTATGCGCCGCTGACGCGCAACCGCGCGACCTGGGTCGTCTATGGCGGCACCAGCGCGGCGGCGCCCATCGTCGGCGGCGTCTACGGCATCAACGGCGGAACCGTGACCTACGGCAGCAACCCCTACGACACGCCCAACTCGGTCTTCGACGTCACCACCGGCAACAACGGCAGCTGCGGCGGCAGCTACCTGTGCACCGCCGGCGCCGGTTACGACGGCCCGACCGGCCTGGGCACGCCCAACGGCCCGGCCGGGTTCTGAGCACGGGCGCTCGTCATCACGCCGCAATGAAAAGGCCGGTGCGAAAGCGCCGGCCTTCTTCCAGCCTCGACGCTGCAGGCCTGAAGCCGGCTCAGGACTTCCACAGCGCCGCCAGCGTTTCCGCGGTGGCATCGATGGCCGCCGGCTCGCCGTCGCCCGTGAGCGCATAGGACACGCCGTTCTCGCTCCAGTAGGCGATCGATTGCCGACCCTCGCGCACCGCATCGGGACGCGCGGGCGCGCTGCTGCGCTCGCGCACGGCGAAGATCGACAGCGCCTGGTTGCCCGTGGTCCTCACCGCGATCAGCAGCGCCAGCCCCTTGGGATACGGAAACAGCTGCACGTCGGTGACATGCCAGCCTTCGGGCAGCGCCGGCATGCTGATCTGCGTCGCGCGCAGGATTTCCTCGGCATCGAAGCCCGGGCTTTCGAGTTGCGAAGCCAGCGTGGCACGCAGCATGGCCGTGCGATGCGAGGACAGCGCATCGATCACGTAAGCCGGCGGTGAACGCAGCCAGCTCATCAGCACGAGCGACGAGGCCACGAGGCCGAAGGCCGCCACCATCGCCGCCGGCATCAGGCGTCGCCGCGGTGGCGATGGCTGCTGCAGGCGCTGCGCCAGCGCCGCGGTGCCGGCCGACAGCGGCGGCAGTGCGACGTGCAGCAGTTGCAGGCCGGTTCGCAGGCTCAGATCCGACATGAGCTGCGCGGCCTGCTGCGGATGGCGCGACAGATGATCTTCCACCGCGAACCTGCGCGCCGCGTCGAGCTGGCCGTCGACGTAGGCTTCGTAGTCGATGGTCGACGGGGCTTGGTCATTCTTCATCTCGTCCTCCCACGATGCGCAGCGATGCCGGCTGTGCATCGTCATGCTCGTCGTTGTCGTTGTGCTTTCTCATTGCGGCGCGCGCCCGGCTGAGCCGCGACATGACGGTGCCGATGGGCACGCTCAGCACCTCCGCCGCCTGCTGATAACTCATGCCCTCGATGGCCACCAGATGCAGCACCTCGCGCTGCAGCTCCGGCAGGCCGGCGAAGGATCGCGCGATCTCGGCCAGGCGCGCCTGCTGCTCCTGCTCGGCCGGCAACTGCTGTGTCAGCGTCTCGGCGAAACGCTGATCGCGCAGGCTCTCGGCCTGGCGGCGGCGCAGGCCCGAGACGAAGACGTTGTGCACGATGGACAGCAGCCAGGACTTGCGCGAACCCTGCGCACGAAAACTGTCACGCCGTTCCAGCGCCTTGAGCAGCGAATCCTGCACCACGTCGTCGGCCGCGCTCGCATCCGCGCACAGCGAGCGCGCGTAGCGGCGCATCGAGCTCAAGTCGTCGTCGAGATCGTGGAACAGCGAATCGGGCGGTGACTCGGCCATATGAGGGTAGACGCCGCGGCGTCGATGTTTATTCCATTGCGCGATGCGATGCCGCGATCACAGCTCGCGCACCAGCCGCAGACCGAGGTTGGGCCGCGTCGTATCGTGCCGCAGTTTTTCCACGCCGACGCCGAACTGCAGGTTGAAGGATGCCGGCAAGCGCTGATGGATCTGCGGCATCACCAGCACGCCGCGTTCGCTGCCGCCCTGGTAGTTGATCTCCAGTCCCAGGGTGGTCCGTCGCGCGCTCCAGAACGTGGAGTGATTGACGAGCAGGCTGTTGCGCCCGTGGCCACCGCCGAAGCGGATGTCGCCCAGGCCGATCATGCTCATGGTGCTCCAGCCGCCGTCGTAGCGATGGCCGAGCATGTAGAGGAGGCTGCTCATGTAATCGGTACTGTCGCGCTCATAGATGCCCAGGTACTGGACCCCGTGCGCCGTGCGCCCGCCGTTGAAGGTGCCGAAAGCCCCTTGCAGGCCCAGCTTGTACTCGCGCAGCGAGCCGTTCTCGAACGGCAGCTCGAATTCGATGGCGTAGCCGTCGGCGAACGCATATTCCAGCTCGGGCGCCCACGGAATCACGCGAGACTCGCCCGACAGCGGCGCCACACCCAGCGCGTTGACCTCCATCTCGCCCCTGGCGGCGCCCAGCGGCCGCATCATGTCGAACACCATGGGCTCGGGAATGGCGGGATAGGCGCTCGCGCCTTCGCTGGCAACGGCTTCTTTTTCCAGCACCAGA
>JALRLM010000312.1 GCA_023254435.1 Hydrocarboniphaga sp. | reverse complement strand
CGCCTATCGGCAACGCCAGGCCCCGTTCGAAAAGTCGCGCCGCCCGGGCGCGATGAAGGCGACGGCGGAGCGCGAACTGCGTCGCGCGCTCAAGGCCGGCGAATCCAAGCCCGCCGTGCTCGCGGCGCTGACGATGGCGCTGATGCTGGGCGTGTTCACGCCCGACGAATTTCGCGAGTGGGCGCAGAAGATTCGTAACGCTTGAGCGCAGATCGCAGGCGCTTGGCGAGGCCGGCGGCTGCCAATGCCGTGACTGCGGTGCAATGACGGCTTCGGCTACCACTCCTCGTCGCGGGCGGTGTCGAGCAGAAAGTCGCGCAGCAGCCGGGCGCTGGGGCCGATGCGTCTGGTATGGACCAGAAAGATGTTGAGCGCGGCGGTCTGCGCTTCGGGCAGCACGCGCACCAGATGCCCGGCCGCGAGTGGACCGGCGGCGTCGTATTCCGGGAGTCGGGCGATGCCTTCGCCTGCGAGCACGAAGGCAAGGCGCGAGGCCGCGCTGTCGGTCACGATGTCGCCGCGCACCGCAACTTCGACACTCTGCTCGCCGGTTCGCACGGTGACGCTGCGCTGGCTGGGTGGATAGACCACCCAGCGATGCTGTTCGAGTTCCGCTACGGACGCCGGCGCACGATAGCGACGCAAATAGGCCGGCGCCGCGCACAGCATCGTGGACTCTTCCACAAGCTTGCGGGCATGCAGGTCGGAGTCGGGTAGCGGACCGGCGCGCACGGCCAGCTCCACACCCTGCTGCACGAGATCGACCGTGCTGTCGCTCATCGCCACCTGCAGCCGTACCGCCGGATAGCGCCGACGGAATTCGACCAGCGCCGGAAGGATGCGCTGGGTGCCGAAGTGATGCGAGCAGGTCAGGCGTACTTCGCCGCGCGGTTCGGCGCGCAGCAGTTCCATGCCGCGAATGCCGTCCACGGCTTCGTCGACCAGCCGTTCGCAATGGACCCGGAACGCCTCGCCGGCCGGCGTCAGGCTGAAGCTGCGCGTGCTGCGCTGCGCCAGCGGCACGCCGAGCCGCGCCTCCAGGGTTCGCACGTGGTGGCTGACGACGGCGCGCGTGAGTGCCAGCGTGCGGGCCGCGGCGGCAAAGCTGCCGCTGCGCACGACGGTGGCGAAGACGGCCATGCCGCGCAGTTCGTCGAGGATCGAGGTGCCGGTTTCCATCGATTGATTGTCAAATCGAGTGATCCATTTAGTCAATCGCGGCGGCTCTACTGGCAGGCTGGCCGGGCTCCTACAGTGTCTCCACCGCAGCATCGCGGCGATGACGAGAACAAAGGAGCAGTGCCATGAGCGTCAAGAACGTCTTATTCGTTGTGACGAATGCCGCCAAGATCGGCCCCAACGGCCGGCCCACCGGCTATTTCTTCCCGGAGATCGCGCATCCCTTCGAGGTGTTCGACGAAGCCGGCGTGGCCGTGGAATACGCCTCGCCCAAGGGCGGGCGGGTGTTCGAGGATGGCTACGACGAAAAGGATCCGGCGCAGCTCGCGTTTCGCCAGAGCAGCTCGATCCGTCGTCTGGCGCACAGCCGCCGGCTCTCGGAGGTCGACGTGCTCGACTACGACGCCATCTTTTTCCCCGGCGGTCTCGGACCGATGGTCGACATCTGGCAGGACGACGACGTCAAGCAGGCGGTGCTGCGGGCCTGGAACGGCGGCAAGATCGTCGCTGCGGTCTGCCACGGACCGGCCGCTTTTCTCGGTGTGAAGCTCGATGACGGCACACCGATGGTGCAGGGGCGCCGCCTGACCTCGTTCTCGAATGCCGAGGAACAGGGCTACGCCCAGGCCGACGTGCCGTTCCTGCTCGAATCGGCGTTGCGCTCCGAAGGCGCCGAGCACGTCTCGGCCGACAACTGGCAGGCGCAGGTCGTCGTGGATGGCCGGCTCATGACGGGCCAGAACCCGGCCTCCGGCGCGCCGCTGGCCCAGGCCATCGTCAATGCGCTGCAGGAGAACGTGTGATGAGCGCCTCGACCGAGATCGTGGTGAACGCGCGCTGGCAGGTGAATCCGGCAGGTTTGGGCGAAGTGCTGTCGCTGTTGCCCGAGGTTCGGGCGCAGACGCTCGCGGAGCCCGGCTGCCTCGGCTACGAGGTGTTTCGCAGCATCGACGAGCCGGGTCATCTGCTGCTGGTCGAGCGCTATCGCGACGCGGCGGCCGTGGCGGCGCATCGGGTCACGCCGCATTACCAGCAGCTCGTGGTGGGACGCATCCTGCCGCTGCTGCAGGGGCGCCAGGTGGTTCTGTTGCGCGACCACGATCCGGCGTGACGTTCGTGGCGTGCCGTGCGAAAGATGCCGCTGCCGGTGTTATCCGGCAGCGGCATCGAAGCCGGCCAGGGGCTCAGGCCTCGAAGCGGGTCGATCGCGACAGCGATTTCCAGGCCTGCATCTCGCTCTGGATCTGTCCGAGCTTGGTCTGGACCAGTTCCAGCGCATCGTCGCCCAGGAACAGACGCTTCGGCGGATGCCCGGATTCGACGATGGTGACGGGTGTCGTGGAAGTCGCCGGCTGGTAGCTCAGCGCAGCTGACTATCCTTGCTGCCGCGACGGTTGTAGCCGCTGAACACGGCCTGCTCGCTGTCGTGTTCCTGCTGGCAGCTCACGCACAGTCGCACGCCGGCGATCGCCCGCTGGCGGCGCAAGGGAATCTCGTCTCCGCACTCGGCGCAATGCGTCAGGCTAGGGCCGGCCGCCAGACCGTCTCGCGCACGCGCCACCGCGTCGCTGACCGTCGCGTCGATCTGCTCCTGAACCGCGCCTTCCTTCGCCCAGCCCGTCGCCATGAGTGCACCGACCTCGATCCCGCAGTGGATCGCGTTCATCGCCAGCCTGAACTCATAGATACGGCCGGTCGACGGCGAGATCAAGACTGCCGCCGACCCGTGCTGCCCGGTAATCGGGCTTGCGGCGACCCATTTCGACGGGTCGAGTGCGTATCCTGTGCGGGTTTTCCACCAGCCCAGACATTCTTGTGAGCGAGCCGTCCGAACTCACCACGCAGCTCTATCGCGACCTGCGCCAGCTGGCGCGGCGCGAGCGTGCGCGGGTGTGGAGCGATGGCAGCCCCACGTTGCAGACCACGGCGCTGATACACGAGGCCTACGTGAAATTGCAGCGCGCGGCCGAGTGGAACGATCGCGAGCACTTTCTGCGCACGGCCGCCAAGGCCATGCGACAGGTGCTGCTCGACGAGGCCAAGGCACGGCTCACGAGCAAGCGCGGCTCGGGCGAGCGCGCGCTGCCGCTGGATCTGGTCGAAGAGGTCCCGGCGGTGCCCGACGAGGTGCTGGTGCGACTGGACGAGGCCCTGGACCGTCTCGGCGAGCAGGAGCCCCGGCTCATGCAACTCGTGGAATGCCGCTTCTACGCCGGCTACAGCGAGGTCGAGACCGGCCGCCTGCTGGGCCTGTCGGAACGCACCGTGCGTCGCGACTGGCTGCGCGCCAAGGCCTGGCTCTACGACGCGATTCGGGAGTAGCGCGGCGCGCGCAGTCCATGGGGCGGGCTTGTGAGCCGTCGCCGTGTGGGCCAAGCGGCGGGTCACGTTTGCTAAGCGGCCCTACGAATGCGCCCAGTGAAGCGGGCATGGCAATCCACGCAGGTGGCTTGGCGGCAAAGCCGCGTCAGCCACCGTCTCAGGCGCACACCGTTCACGCCGGCAGAACCCGCGAGCAAGCCGCAGCCGCCCGATCAGTCGAAGCGATACTCCAGCTGCAGGTAGGCCTGTCGCACGGGCTCGCGACTCGAAGTGCGATACAGGTCGCCGCCGCCGCCGATCCACCAGCCGCCGTAGACCGGCAGCGCGAGACCGCCGCCGACCATGAAGCCGATGTTGTCGCGATCGGCGTCGATGGACGCGCCGTTGACCTGCAGATCGACGTCCTGCCACCACCAGAAGCCGCCGAAGCGCATCTGCAATTGCAGTCGCCGGTACAGCGGCACCTCCCAGCGCATCGATAGCGACACGGCATCGCCGCTGTCGGGCTGCTGCTCGGCGACGTCGCGCGCCAGCGTCTCCAGATCGGACCGCGGTGAATACACCGCGGAGTCGAACTGCCCCAGCAGCACGTAGCCCAGCTCCACGCTGGCGTTGGGGTGAAAGCGCCAGCCCGCGTAGGCGGTGCCGCCACGGTCGGCCGCGTCCACGGCGATGATCTGCACCTGGTGCCCACGTTCGTTGAGCGCGCGCAGGTAGTCGCCGTCGTCGCGCGCCGTCCAGCTGCCGCCGCCGCGCAGGCCCAGATAGAACGCTCCCTCCGTGGCCTGGGCCTGCGCGGTGCCGCTCGCGGCGGCCAGCAGCAGGAGCGCCGCCCGTGCGCTCATGCGCGGCTCCGCCGCAACCTCCACAGGGCCAGCGCCAGCAGACCGAGCAGGCTCGATCCCCCCACGGCGCCACCGCTGTTCTCGACCACCAGCGGCGGTGCATCGGACTCGGCCGGCGCCGCGCGCGTGATCACGGTGAAGTTGGCCGAAGTGCCGCCCACCACCAGCGTGGCGCTGCGGCTTTCGCCGAACGGGCCCGATGTCGTGCGCACTTCCACGCTGTCGCCGGCGTTGACGCTGCCGGGCTCGGTCGTGAAGCCGCCGCCGTTGACGGCGTATTCGCCGCCGCTGACCGAGATCGGCGCGGCGTCGTTGATGCCGCCGATCGCCACCGGGTTGGAGACGTAGACGGTCGCCGGCTCGACGCCGCTCTGGGTGGCGAAGGAGAAGGCCTGGGGCGTGGTCTGCCGCGCCACGGTGACGCTGCGGAATACGGCGGCGATGCCGCCCACCTCGACGCGGGTGAGCGCCTCGGCGCTGAAATCGGCGGAGCTGGTGTGGCGCAGGCGCAGGGTCTGGCCGTTGCTCACGCTGCCGTCGGCGCTGGTCCAGGCACCGTCGCCGATCTGGTACTCACCGCCGCTGACGCGCAGCGGCGCGGCCTGGTTGATGCCGGTGATGGTCACGGCGTTGGAGGCGACGACGCTGGCGCGCGCCACGTTGGCGGTGTCGATGAAGCTGAAACCGTCGGGCGTGGTATCGGGGCCGGGACCGCCGCTGCCGCTGGCCACCGTGGTGGTCTCGGTGGCCGTGTTGTCGGCCGTATTCGCTTCGACGTGCGCATCCTCCACGCTGGCGGTCGCGGTGACGCTGGCGGTGCCCGGCGCACCCTGAGCCGCCACGGTCAGCAGCGCCGCGGTGGCGCCGGCCGGCAGCACGTCGGCATAGCGGCAGTCGATCGTGGTGGTGCCGCCGCAGGTCCAGCCGGCGCCGGCAGCGCTGATGAAGGCGGCGCCACCCAGGTCGAGCCGGGCCCCGATGTCGTGCGCCAGGCCCCGCGCGGGGTCGGCTTCGACGCCGCTGGTGAGATTGCGCACGTAGACGCTGTACTGCACCGGCGTGCCGGGGGCGGCGGGGTCGGGCGTGTCGCTGAGGCCGACCGCGAGATCGATCGGAGCGGTGCCGGTGTGGCGCCGCAGTTCGATGTTTTCATCGTCGCCGAAGGGGATCGAGACCAGCGCCGCGTCGGCCTGGGCATCGAGCGCAACGCTGGCGTAGGTGCCGTCGCGTGCGGATTCGACTGGATCGGCCAGCGGATTGCCGTCGGCGTCGAAGGGTCGCAGATAAAGCGGGCTGGCGGTGGAACGCCAGCTCACCGCGAAGCCACCGTCGTCGGCCATGCCGATGGCCGGATAGAACTCGTAGTTCGCGAAGATATTGCGCGTCGCCGGCGTGCTGACTTCAAAGGCCTCGCCCAGGCGATTGCCGTCGGCGTCGTAGCGCCGCGCCAGCACGGCGAAACCGCTCGCGTTGTCGACGTAGCTGCGCCAGACAATCACGAACTCGCCCGAGGGACGCATCGCGATGGCGGGCGAAACCTGCGTGTTGTCGAGCACGGTCGGCACGCGCAGGCGCAGGCCGGGCGTGGCGCTGGCATCGAACAGGCGCGCGTAGACATTGCCCGTGTCCGGCGTGCCGTCACCGTTCTG
Organism: Hydrocarboniphaga sp.; assembly: GCA_023254435.1. Classification (GTDB taxonomy): domain Bacteria; phylum Pseudomonadota; class Gammaproteobacteria; order Nevskiales; family Nevskiaceae; genus Hydrocarboniphaga. Next base: position 12,523 of record JALRLM010000312.1, on the reverse strand, counting down.
CTCGGCCCAGGTCACCACGAAGCGGCCGTCGGCCGCGCTGGCCACGCGCGTCATGTACTGCTGCCCGGTCGTGGACACCGCGACGGCCGCGCTCAGCGGTTGGTTGTCGGCACCGTAGCGACGCACGTAGGACTGATAGGTGGGCGTGCCGCCTGGCGTGCTGGTGCGCAGCCAGCTCACGACGAAGCTGCCGTCCGCCGCCAGGGCGACGTCGGGAATGTCGAGCGAAACGCCAACAGCGCCTTCGTAGACCACCGAAACGAAGGAGCCGATGGGCGTGCCGTCGGCGTCGTAGCGCTGGGCCAGGACATTGAGCGTGTTGCGCCAGACCACGACGAAGCGGCCATCGGCATCGGTCGCGACGGATGGCGTGTTGCCGGAGCCGATGGCGATTTCGGTGTCGGCCAGCGCCCCGCCGGAGCCGAAAAGACGCGCGCGAATCTGCGAGCTGGTGTCTCCCGGCTGCTCCCACACCGTTACACCGCTGCCGTCCCTGGCGGTGGCGACGTCCACGTAGCGCTTGGTGCCCTCGGTGTCGGTGTTGACCAAGGTCGCGGCGCCGATCGGTGCGCCGGTTTCGGCCGCCTGCGCGGCCACCATCACCACGCCCAAGCTCAGTGCGCCGGCCAGCGGCCAACGCTTAGCAGAATGCTGCTTCATCCCTGAATCCCTGATCGTCGAGACGAAATCCGCCTCGCCTGGAAGTAACGACGTCGCCGCGCCGATCCGGCCATGCCTCGCGATATCGGGCCGCGATGTCCGGTTCGGACGCCGGATCGCGTTACAGGAGAGGCGGGCAGGGACGCCCGCCGCCAATACCTCGAACGGGAGTTCTGGAAATGCCCATCACGAAAGGAATCGTCGCCTTGCTCATGCTGAGCCTGGCTTCCACGGTCGCCGCGCAGCAGCCGCTGCGCCTGCTCGATGCGCTCAAGCCCAAGCCGGCGGTGCAGGATGTCGGCGACGTCGACTCGTTTGGTCGCACGCTCAAGTGGTCGGGCGCTAAGAGCAGCCGCTTCATCCAGTTCCGCAGCGACTGCGGCACGCCGGCGATCGAAGGCTGCTACCTGACGCCGCCGCGCGATCAACTGCAGGAAGTCGATGCACGCGAACTGCTCAGCTTCAAGCTGCCGGCCGGTACCGCGCACAGCCTGATCTGCCCCGCGCTCGAGGAACTGCGCTACTGGAACCTGGTCAACGTCTATCCCGCGCCGGGCGTGACCGTGGTCAACCTGAGCCTGAACCCGATCTGGGAAATCGAATCGGCTGCGCTAGAAGGCGTGGTGAACACGCTCACGGGCGAGGTCTACCAGGGCCGTCTGCAACTGCCGCCACAGCGCTTCGACTTCAACCGCGTGATCGCCAATGGCGAAGTCAGCAACGACTTCGGCGGCAGCTTCTGCGGTCGCGGCGGCGGCATCAGCAAGCAGGCACTGCTCGGCATGGGCGTGCCACAGACGGCCGTCGACGCCCTGTTCGAGCAGACGCTGACCCTGCACCTGCATGCACAGGGCGCAGTGCGCAACGTGCTGGAGGCGATGTTCGGTTACAGCGTGCGGTTGGTGACGGATTGAGCCCTGGCGGTGAGCTGCTGAGAAAGAGTCGCTCGGGACGTGATTGTGTTTCTCGATTTACGGACTTTGGGCCGATTTGCCGTACGGCGGCGGGTTCGATATCTCCGCTCACGTCTAGTTGAATACTTGGTTGGACGGCACTATCAAACCAGACGGCAATGCCAATTCGGCGGTTCCTACGGTTAGGTGGACACCCTGATCTATCCGATCAGGAGTGTTCCGAATGCCCAAGCCAGGACCCAGAAGTACGTACCGATACAGCGATGAATTCAAAGCTACAGCAGTCAAGCTGAGCCATCTGCCCGGCGTGCTCGTCAACGATGTTGCTGCCTCCCTTGCCATTCACCCGTTCATGCTGTCTCGTTGGCGCAAGCATGCGCGAGAAGGACTGATCGTGACCAAAGGTGTGCAGGTCGAGAAGGACATCGCAGCGGAACTCAAAGAGTTGCGCAAAGTGAAGAAGGAGTTCGAGCGGCTCAAGCTCGAACATGAAATCTTAAAAAAAGCCATCGCGTTCACTTCCGCTCGAAAGGGGACGTCTTTGCCTTCATCGAGCACTGCCAAGAAGCCTACCCGGTGAGAACGCTTTGCCGGCTCTACGACGTGAGCCCGGCGGGCTACTATGCCTGGAAATCTCGCCCGGCCAGCGAGGGGTCATCTGACCTGAGGCGGAAAAACCCACGCTAGAAAAGCATAATAAAATCAGTTACATACGGAGTTATTTTGCGGATAGTCTTTTAATATCAATGGGTTATGGTACGTCCACAGTTGGTGTTTGATCTCGAAGAGGCAGTGGCAATGCCTGGTCGATGACGGAAAAACCCACGTTTACTGCGCCTAAAGGACAATAGCGGCACCGGCGTCGGTGACACATTTAGCCACCACGATTTTTTGCTTCTAGCGCCCCCTCCAGCCGTTGCAGTTCATCGATCAGCGGAGGAATCTCATATCGCTCACCGATGATCTCGAACACCAACGTATCCGTATAGAACGCGCGAAAGATATGGCCCGGGATTCCAGACGGCTCTATGGATCGGCCGACGTAATGCGGCAGGATGATGCCCGCGATTCCATTGGCCAGATACGCGTCCAGGCGTTCGTCGAAGTGCTCGATGGCATTTCGGAGCCTTCGGTCAGCCAATGGGCTGTCATCTTTGATTTCGAGCTGGCGTCGCAGCAACACTCCGCGGGCCTGGGTCTTCCTTGCCGCCGCCCCTTTTCCCTTCGTGGGCCAGAAATGCCGCGACACGGCGCCAGCATGGATGATCGCGTTCTGAAGATGGTTGAGGACGAAGTCTTGTTCTATTCGCTCCGGAGCGGTAGAGCCTGGTGTGAGCCCCATAGCATCACCCGCCAACTCCAGTGAGCCCAGCGCTGCACGGACGTTGAACTGCATCGCGTGGATGTAGAAGATCAGAGCCGGTGGCCAGATTGCCTCGTCAATTTCTTGGGCGGTAAGTTCGTTCACGGTCGCTGTTCGTCTTTCCGATCGAGGTTTGCCGCGTCGGCGTTGCTTCGGTGCAGCCGCAGTATTTCCGCACGAGCTTCCTCCAGTTGGGCCTGGAATGCTTGGTGTTTTCCCTCTGCGCGAGCGGCCTCGCGGACCGCGTCATCGCGTTCTCGGCGGTGCTGTTCAATTGCTTTGCGGCCGCTTTCAAGTTCGAGCTGTACCTTTTCCAAGGCGCTGCGATGCGCCGCTTCCGTCTTGGCGGATTCAACATGCAGGCGCTCCACAGCCGCTTCGGCTGCCTGTGCCGACTCCCGATACTTGATCAGCTCACGCTGCAGGGCGGCTTGGTCGGCACGTAGCGAAGCCTGCACCTTGAGAGCTTCAGACAGTGACGATTCCAGCTCTGCCGTCCGTTTGGCGGCCATCGCGGACTCACGATCACGCTCGGCCTGGAGACGCTGGTGCTGGGTTTTGTGCTCTTCAATCCTGGATAGGAAATGGCGCTCGTTGCCTTCCGATTGATCACGCAGGCGCTGTAATTCCGCCCCATGACGGGTGCTGGCGCGCTCTCGTTCTTCATCGGCCGCGCCCGCCCGGGCCTCCGCCGTCGCGGCGCGTTCGGCTTGTCCGGCCAGTTCTTTCTCAAGGCTCGCGATCCTCGTGGCCGCCTGCCGAACTTGATCCTGCAGGCGCTCGACATCATTGGTCAGGGCAGCGGCTTGGCTTCGCAGGTTGGTCTTTTCGGTCTCGAACGAGCGCCTGTCCTGAGCCAGTTGCTCACGCTCCAGTGCCATCTGGCGCTCCAAATCAACGCGCTGCTCCGTTACCTCTTCCATCGCGGTTGACCGCACTTTGTCGTACAGCTCGGCGGCAGCCGTTGCGATCGGGGCCGGCAAATTCAGTCGCCCCGGCAGCGTCTGGTAATACTCCCTCAGCAGCGTGTTCACATTGCCGGGCGAGCCGGTGCCAAGCAGTTTGCGGATGCCTTCGACCGTGGGCCGCTCGCCATCGGCCAAGAGCTGGTCCGCAGCACGGGTAACGTCCACCAAATTGACGCCAGTTCGCATCGCCAAAGCCTCCCTGATTCCGTTTTCTACGATTTCAGCGTATACCTACGTTAAGTGTTCCTTTACGTCGGTACAGTTTGTTTATCGTAATAAAATACACGTAATACGTTATAAATGAAATCCAATCCAATCCCAGAACTTTCCACCCCCATCGCCGAAGTTTCGGTCGTATCGCACCTTGAGCCTGCCGCTCTTGCGGAACAAGTCGAAGCGGCGATTCTCGATATCCGCCTGGCCGCCACCCCGTCATCGACCTGGAATGCCTACATGAAGGCGCTGCGTTACTTCAGCGCCTGGACCCAAGTTCGATTCGGGGAGCCTATGAGGCTCCCTGTATCCGAACATCGGGTGCAATTGTTCGTGATCGATCACTTTGGTCGACCCCAGCGCCAGGCCGGCGCCGAAGCGCGCTTGGTCATTCATCACGCCATGCCGGAGCAAGTCGATCAAGCATTGGTTGCGGCCGGCTTCAAAACGACGCTGGGCCGACATCGCATGACCACCATTGATCAGCGCCTGGCCGTCCTGTCATGGGCCCATGGAGAAAAAGGGCTGGAGAGCCCCTGCCGGGCACCTGCCATTCGGCGACTCCTATCGGATTGCCGGAAGCTGGCGCTTGAGTATGGCGAAGGCCCCAAATCGAAGAGTGCCGCCACACTCGACGCCCTGGAGCAGATGCTGGTGACCTGCGATGAGAGCTTGGAAGGCTTGCGAGACCAGGCGATCCTGTTGTTCGGTTGGGCCAGCGGCGGCCGCCGGCGCTCGGAAATCGCAGGTGCCGAGTACCGGGACTTCGAGTGGCTGGGAGCCGATCAGGCTGTTTTCCGCATGCGGCGATCGAAGACCGGCGACAACGGCCCGAAACCCGTAAAGGACGAAACGGCAGCCGCCCTACGTCGTTGGCTGACCGCCGCGAATATCACCGAAGGAGCCGTTTTCCGGCGCCTTTGGGGCGCAAAGCTGGGGCCACGCCTGTCTGCCCATGCGATTGCGGCCATCGTCCAACGTCGCGCCCAGCTTGCTGGTCTGCCCGGCGATTTCGCTGGTCATAGTCTCCGGCGCGGATTCGTGACTGAGGCCAGCATGAGCGATGTCCCCTTGGCAGAAACCATGGCGATGACCGGTCACCGCATGGTGAAAAGTGTGATCCGGTACTCAGAAGTTGGTGACGTCCTTAAAAGCAAAGCCTCTGATCTGTTTCGCCGACGCCCTTGAACCACAAATTCTGCTAGAACTTCCACATCGCACGCAGCCTGCTATGCGCTAAAAACCCGGGGGGGCCATGTTTCTGACGTCCGCAACGATTCACCCATTTCGCTCGATCAACTCGAAGCAGACCATTTCTATCGATGAGCATGAAACCGTGCTGGTCGGCATGAACGAGGCTGGCAAGACCGTTTTCCTGAAAGCGCTGGAGAAATCGGCAGACGCCAAAGGTACAACGAAGTTCGATGCCGTCGAGGACTACCCACGCAAAGACTTGCCCACGTATCTGAAGCGTCACGAAACAAGTCCAGACAGCACGACCCAACTGCATTACCGGCTTTCAGAAGCGGAGCGTGCGGCGCTCAACAAAGCACTGCACGTCAACGTGCCATCAGACTTCAGCTTCTCCGTGATCCAGCACTACAACAACGCTGCCACGATCATTGTCGACGTGGAAGAGCAGCCGGTCATCAATTGGCTGGTCGCCAATACCGCGCTCAGCACGGACGCCAAAAGCGCTTTGAAATCCGCCCCCACTTTGCGTAAGGCCGTCGAGACGCTCAAAGGTTTGTCGGGTTCGCTTACCGAAGAAGATCAAAAGTTCTTGTCGGCGCTGGAAACGCGCGTCGGGAAAACAAAATGGGATTCGGTGGTGGAATGGGAAGTGTGGGTCTGGCTGAGCGCCCGGCGCCCGAAGTTTCTCTACTTCGGCGACTACGAAGTCCTTCCGAGCAAAGTCAACTTGGCCGATCTCTCGGCGCGTTACGATCGCTCCAAAACCGATGCCAAGGCACTTGAGCCCGAACACCTCGGCGTACTCGGATTGCTGCGCATGGCGGACATCGCGGTGTCTGACTTCACGGCTGACGTCGGCTACGAAACGCTGAAGGCCAAGATCGAAGGCGTCTCGATCCAGCTCACCGATCAGATCATGGAGTTCTGGAAGCAGAATGAGGACCTGGTCGTCGAGGTGGACATCAAGCCAGATCCCAAGGATGCTCCGCCTTTCAACAATGGTCCCAATCTATATCTTCGCATCAAGAACATGCGGCACCGTGGTGTAAGCACACCGTTCAAGCAGCGCAGCCGTGGCTTCATCTGGTTCTTCAGCTTCCTGGTCTGGTTCGACGATGTGCAGCAGCAGCTGTCTACCGCAGGGTTCGAAGGCGAGCGAGGACTCGTGCTGCTGCTCGACGAGCCCGGCTTGAGCCTGCATGCGCTGGCTCAAGCCGACTTCCTGCGCTACATCCACGAGCTGTCCAAGCGCTACCAGGTGATCTACACGACCCATTCTCCCTTCATGGTTGAGATGGAGCACCTGGATCACGTCCGCATCGTGGAGGACAAGGCTAAGGAAGGCACGCTGCTATCAGAGAATCTGGTCGGCTCCGACCCGCGCACGATCTTTCCGCTGCAGGCAGCGCTGGGCTGGACGATGGCTCAGAGTCTCTTCATTTCGAAACGCAATCTGCTCGTCGAGGGACCAGCGGACCTGCTGTATCTTTCGGCCATGAGTTCTCTACTCGAAGCTGAAGGCCGGGAAGGTTTGAGGGACGATATTACGATCGTGCCTACGGGCGGTCTGGACAAGATCGCCACGTTCATTGCGTTGCTCAGCGGCAACCGCCTGGAGATGGCGATCTTTCATGACTATTCAGGCTCACCGGAGCAACGGCTCGCCGAACTGGTCAAGCAAAAGATGGTTGCAGCTAAAGCCGTGATACACGCCGGCGAGTTCCGGCCTGCCGGAGGCGCCGCGTCACCAGCCACGGACCTCGAAGATTTGCTCGATCCCGTCGTCTATCTCGAATGCTTCAATCGAACCTATGCCCAAGCCCTTGGCGGCACCACCGTGACCTTGGCGGCGCTTCCGCCAGGTGATCGCATCATCGCGCGCATCGACGAGTGGTTGGCCAGTTCCGGCATCAAGCTCAAGAAAGCTGGCGGATTCAACCACTATCTGCCGGCGGTGGCCTTCTCGCAAAATCCTGGGACGACTCCGGACCCGGCTGCGTTGACGACTTTCGAGGGTCTATTCGCGCGGATCAATCAGCTTTTTCGCTGACCTCTGCCTAGACTTGAAGGACCAGCCCGGCGTAGTTCCTTGGCAGTCTGGGCAACGAGAAGCTCCGGCGGCACCCCGAGTTGTCCTGACAGGGCAAATAAAGTCCCGAGCGTCGGTTGCCGCTCACCACGCTCCAGCAGGGACACATAGGTCCGGTCAATGTCGCAAGCCAGTCCCAGCGCCTCCTGGGACTGGCCCGTTTGGGTGCGGGTTTCCCTCAGCACGGCGCCGAACGCGATTGCCACCGGGTTGCGTTGCTTGGACTTGGCCGCCATCCGGCGGACAATGAGTTCCCGACGACTATTGATCTACCGACTATAGTCTGAGATTCTAGCGGGATATCTGGGCCCTACGGCACTTGCGGGTGGTATTTCCGTGTGCGGCTGGGGCCAAACTCTCGATGCACAGCGGACAGTCCGAATTGCGAGAGAAGTACGGCGGGGTGCGTGCTTCGTGAACTTTCGACAGGACTGAGGGCAGCGCGTGTGTTTTCGATTGATGTATGAGGATTCCGAGCTTCATCTGGCCCTTCCATTTGAGGGGCACATCGAGGAGCGCCTGCTGCAGGTGATCGGCAAGGCCGAGCCGCCGGTGGCGGCCGAGCGTGGCCGAAACGATCTGGCACGGCGTATCGTTGATCTGGTCACTGCTGTGCTCGAAGGCGAGTTGCTTCCCCCGACGGACAAGCAGCTGAAGTACGCGGTCGCGATTGCCCAGGAACTCGCGCTGGAGCTTCCGGCCGAAGTTCTCCAGTACCGCGAGACGATGAAGCTGTTCCTTGGAGCCCATGCCGAGCAGTACCGTCGGCGCAAGGGCTATCCAGGTCCTTCGGCAGTGTCTCGATCATGAGTGACGAGTCTCCGGAACAGGTCGCGGCGCGAGCCAACGCTGCGTTCCTCGGCGAGACGGCCATCGACTACGGCTCAGGGTTCACTGACAAGGAATATCCCGAAATCGTCTGGTCCATGTGCGGCCTGCCGGGAACCAACGAGATCGCGGTCATCGCCGAGGTCGGCAATCTCAGACTCGGGAAGGCATGCTTCTCGGGTTTGGTTTGGCCCGCCATGATCGATCGCATCTTCGGCATCGACGTCGATGATCAGCGCGCTTGGCGTTCCAACTCTCCGAGCAGCTGTGAACCGCGAATTCGGAACGACTGATCAGGGAGGCCCTCCAAGTCCGCCAGGCTTCCTGAGGGCGCAGGTGGACGGATGGGCAAACGACCGGTTCGCGTGCCGCAGCAGGCCGGCTCGATTCAGAGCCCCGGTCTGGACGGAGTCATTGCCGGAATACTGGCGTCTCCGGCCGATAGTCCGTTGAGAATCGCGCAATGGCCCATGGTCGCCGATCGCGAGCACCGGCTCCGTAGCAGCTGCAGTTGATGCTCCAGTCGTTGAAGCTCGGCGATCCTCTCGGCCACGTGCTTGATGTGCTGATCGAGCAACTGATTGACGCCGCCGCATTCCTCGTCTGGGCCGTCGCGCAGGACGAGCAAGGCGCGGATTTCATTCAAGGTCATGTCCAGCGCACGGCAGTTGCGAATGAAGGTCAGGCGCTCAATCAAGGCCGAGTCGTAGAGCCGGTAGTTGCCAGCAGTGCGCTGTGCTTGAGGCAGAAGGCCCTCCCGTTCGTAGTACCGGATCGTTTCGGCCGGCACGTCCAGCCGGGCGGCCAACTCTCCAATCTTGAGGGCTGTCACAGAATTCTCATGTATTCGGGCTTGACCTTAAACCTACTACAAGGTGTTGAATAAGGATATCGACAGGAGATTTCGATGTCCGGTTGTTGCGATTGCGGTTCGGCCCCCACCAAGTCCGAGGTGTCGCCCCGGTACCGCCGCGTGCTCTGGGTGGCGTTGGTCGTCAATCTCGCCATGTTTGGCGTCGAACTGGCGTCCGGATGGAATGCGGGATCAGCCTCACTTCTGGCCGACGCGGTGGATTTTTTTGGGGATGCCGCCAACTACGCGCTTTCCCTGATCGTGTTGTCGATGGCGGTCGTGTGGCGTTCCCGCGCCGCCCTCATCAAGGGCATGGCGATGGGAACCTACGGCCTATATGTGTTGGGCCAAGCGGCTTGGAACGTCACCAGTGGCGTGACACCGGAAGCCGGGGTCATGGGCGCCATTGGCCTGCTGGCTTTGGTGGCAAACGGCTCGGTTGCCGTCCTGCTGTATTCGTTCCGTGACGGCGACGCCAATATGCGATCGGTCTGGCTGTGCTCTCGCAACGACGCAATCGGCAACGTCGCGGTGATGCTGGCGGCCGCCGGGGTGTTGGGTCTGGGACAAGGTTGGCCGGACATCGTGGTCGCAGTCGGCATGGCGGGTCTGGGGCTCAGCGCCGCCTTTTCGGTCATCCGGCAAGCCCGCGCCGAACTCAAGGCGAACCCCGGCAACACTCATCGCGCTGTTTTGCAACCGCACCGCCCAGGCTGATCCTGAGTGATGAGCGGCCCGGACACTTTCATGGGATCGGCGCGATGCCGTGTTTCCCGGCATCAGAAGGAAGGAATGCTGCATTGTTGAAATTGATGCGTTACCTATTGCTGGCGCTGCTGTGGCCTGTCTTCGCTGGCGCGGCCGCAGCGCCTACCGAAGTGAAGACCATTTGGCGGCTGTTGGACTATCTCGCCGTCGACTACCGCGGTGCGGTAGCGAATGGGGCGGTGATCAGCGCATCGGAATATGCGGAGATGTCCGACTTCTCCGCGACCGTCCTACGCGAAATTTCCGCGTTGCCGGCGGGTCCTGAACACGACGAACTGGTATCGGGCGCTCAAGGATTGCAGTCCGCCATCGCCGGTCGCGAGTCACCGGAAACCGTTGCCCGGAAAGCCCGCGATCTCGCCGGACAGCTCTTGGCGGTCTACCCGATCGCGCTATCACCGCGAGTTATCCCAGACCTCGCACGAGGTCATCAGCTCTATGCAGAAGGCTGCAGCGCCTGTCATGGCAACGAAGGCAAGGGCAATGGGCCTGCCTCCGCCAGCCTTGACCCTAAACCAGTCGATTTCACGGACCTGATGCGTGCGCGGGAACGTAGCGTGTTCGCGCTGTACCAAGTCATCGGCCAAGGCCTCGACGGCACCTCGATGCGCAGCTTCGCGAATCTGCCGGATGAGGATCGCTGGGCGCTTGCCTTTGTCGTTGGCCAGTTCGCTTTCCCAGAGGCATCCCAGGCGCAGGGAAAACAACTTTGGCGGGACGATGCGCAACTACGCGAGGCGATCACCGGCATGGACGCTCTGACGACAACGACGCCGGCAACGCTATCGACGGAAATGGGAGATGCCACAGCAGTAGCAGCCGTGTCGTACCTGCGGCGCAATCCGGCTGCGGTGACGGTCTCGCAGGGCAGCGTTCTAAAACTCGCCCGCGACCGTTTGCGCGAAAGCGCGGACGCTTATCGCAAGGGCGATCGAGCGACGGCGTCCCGTCTTGCCGTATCCGCTTATCTCGACGGCTTCGAACCGGTCGAGCCTCAGTTGGCCGCCAAGGATGAACCTCTGTTGCGTCGCGTCGAAACCGCGATGACGGATCTGCGATCGAGCATTTCCAGCGGGGTGCCCGAAGCGGATTTTATGCAGCGTATCGATACGGCGGGTCAGTTGCTCGATCAAGCCGAGGCGCGACTGGGCGCGCATGAAAACAGCCCGGCATCCGCGTTTGTCGGCGCCTTCACGATTCTTCTGCGCGAGGGCCTTGAAGCACTGCTGATCGTAGTTGCCATCGTCGCTTTTTTGCGTAAAGCGAATCGTTCTGAGGTGCTGCCTTATGTCCACGCCGGCACCGTGGTGGCGCTGCTGGGTGGCGTTGCAACTTGGGGGGCCGCCACGTATCTGATTTCAATCAGTGGAGCGAGCCGTGAAGCAACCGAGGGTGGCGGCAGTCTGTTCGCTGCGGCCGTGCTGCTGTTCGTCGGCATCTGGATGCACGGAAAAAGCCAAGCGGGCGCGTGGCAGCAATACATCAAGGAGAAGGTCGACCAGGCACTGACACGTCGCTCGGCATGGTTCCTGTTCGCCTTGGCCTTTGTTGTGGTCTATCGCGAAGTCTTCGAGACGATCTTGTTCTACGTGGCCTTGTGGAGTGAAGGAAACCATCACGCCGTGCTGGGCGGCGCTGCGACCGCCATCCTCGGATTGGCGCTGATCGCTTGTCTGCTTTTGGCCTACTCGACCAGACTACCAATCGGAAAGTTCTTTTCGCTGAGCGCCGGCCTGATGGCGATTCTGGCGGTCGTCTTGACTGGCAAAGGTGTCGCGGCACTACAGGAGGCGAACCTGATGCCGGAGCGGCTGCTGGCACTCCCTCGCGTCGATTTGGTCGGCTTTTTCCCGACACTTCAAGGGGTAATGGCGCAGAGTGCTTGCGTCATCATTCTGGTCATAGGGTTCGCCTACAACCGGCGCGCCGCCGGCGGCGCCTGAGATGATCAGCATGATCGCAGTGATGGGGCCTGCCGTTGCATTCTGTTAGGCTGGCGCCCATGTCACGCGATGCCCTCATGCGCCCATGGCTCGTCACGCTGGTCTGCCTGGCGCTGCTGATTGCGCGTCTCAGCGGGGCTCACCTGCATCTGTGCTTCGACGGCAAGGAAGCGCCGGTCACCTTCTACCTGGCTGATCAGGCGCCCCATCATGAGGGTGCCAACGCGGTGGTCCATCACCAGGACGCAGAAGTCTCGGTCGCTGGCGATGTAATCGCCAAAGCCAGCAAAGGGTTCTTCGACCTGCCGCTGTTCCTGCTGACCGCGCTGCTGCTGTGGTCTGTTTTTCAGCCAGTATTTCGCTTTACGCCTTCGGCCGACACCTTCGTTCGTCCGATCGACCTGCAGTATCTGCGCCCGCCCTTGCGCGGGCCTCCGCTGCACACCTCCCCCTGACGTTCTGACGATCCTGCCGCGTGCCTTTTAGGTCTCGCGGCTCTATCCAGGCACAGCCGCGGACAACGCGTCGGTGCCGCTGGGAGGTACACAATGAAGTGGTCTTCTGCATGCGCATTGCGCGCGTGCCTGTTTTGGGCGGCGCTCGCCGCGCCTGCTGCGCATGCCGCAGCGCCCCCGCTGACGCTGCGTCAGGCGGTCGATGCCGCCATGGCGTCCAATCCGGAGTTGCAAACCTTTTCCTTCGAATTTCGGGCGCTGGACGCTCGTGCCCG
>JALRLM010000267.1 GCA_023254435.1 Hydrocarboniphaga sp. | reverse complement strand
TGTCGACTTGCTCCGACTGGCCGAACTCGATGCCGATGCCGCCGTGCTCGGCAATGTACGGCCGACGCCCACCCATCCGGGCAAGGCCGGGCTGGGCTGGGACGGATTCGCCTCGATGGCGCTGGAATCGGGCCTGCCGGTCTACGCCATCGGCGGTATCGGCCGGGCTGACCACGAGCGCATCTGGAGTCGTGGCGGTCAGGGCAGCGCCGGGATCGGCGCCTACTGGTAGCGCCTTACTGGAGTCGCCGCGGGTGGCGACCTTCCTCGACGCTAGGCTCTTCGGGATCGGATTCGTCCTCGGCACCCGGAATGGCGTACTGGCCGCTGGCCCAGGCTCCGAGATCGATCAGCTTGCAGCGCTCGCTGCAGAACGGCCGGTAGCGGTTGTCGGGACTCAGCAGGGCCGGCTTTCCGCACTGCGGGCAGCGGGCGTGGCGAACGGTCATCGGGACGGTTCTACAGCGCGCAGCACTGAATGCCGAACGCGACGTCCTGGTTGACCTGGGTGCTGCGGCGGTTGACGTCGCGCAGCGACACGAAGCGGATCGTGAAGCGATGCGTGCCGGCACTGATCTCGGGATAGGCCGCAGCCGCTGGCGGCACGAACACGCGCAGCAACTGCACCGGGCCCTGCGGCGAATGCACATAGGTGCCGCCGCGCGCGAGGCCCGAAGCGATCTCGGTGCTGCCCCGCAGCAGTTTGAGGTACAGGCCGATGGCGCGCTCGAACGGCGCCAGATCGGCGAACCAGGCGTCCAGGTCGCGATTGACGATGTCGGGCGACTGCGACAGCCAGAAGTGATAGGCCGGCAGATCGAAAGCGCAACTACCGCCCGGAATGGACGTGCGGTTGTGGATCGAGATCAGGAACTCGTTGTCGCGCAGCGCGCTGCCGGCGAACTGCGTGGCCAACTGCTGCAGGCCCTGCACCGACGACGCCAGCTCCTGCAGCACGCCCGAGAGCCGCGACTGATCGACGCCGGGTCGCGCGGCCAGCCGCGTCAGATGCGCGTGCTGCTCGAGCAGTTCCTTGAGGATGTCTTTCTTGAGGTCCGAGCGCGACAGCACCGTCAGCGTGTCGAGCAGGGTCTGCAGGCGTGCGCGCAGGCCGTAGTTGGAGCTGTCCTGGCGATGGTGCGCGTGTTGCCCGAACAGGAATTCCAGACGCAGAAAGGTTCGCACCCGCTCGTTGAGCGGCTGTTCGAACACGATGGCGGAAGTTCCGTCTGCCAGTACTGGAGTCACGGCCACAGGCTGAATCAAAGTGGGCCGGATTGTGACGCAGTGCACCAGACACGGCAAATGAGAATGGCGTCAGTTTCTGCGCCACTTGCCGCTATGAGCCGTTTTTCTCCGCTGCCAGCTGCAGATAGCGCGCATGCAGCTGCGCAACGGCCCGCAGAGCGGCGTCGATGCTGCCGTCGTTGGTGATGACCTCGTCGGCCGCGGACAGGCGCGCGTCGCGCGTGGCCTGCGCCGCCATCATCTGCCGCGCCAGGGTTTCGTCGATGCCGTCGCGAGCGGTCAGGCGTGCGAGTTGCACCGGCTCGGGCACGTCGACCACCAGCACGCGGTCGACCAGGGGGCGCAAGGCGCTGGACTCGACGAGGATGGCGATCGACAGGATGCAATAGGGCGTGGTCTGCACCTGCTGCCACTGGCGCATGCGCGCGCGGATAGCCGGATGCGTGATGGCTTCGAGCTTCTTGAGCTCGGCGGGATTGCCGAACACGCGGCCGCGCAGCTTGCGGCGGTCGAGCGTGCCGTCGGCTTGCAGGAACTCGGCGCCGAAGCCGTCGGCGATCTGCGCCAGCGCCGGCTCGCCGGGCGCCACGACATCGCGCGCAACCTGATCGGCATCGCGCACGGGCACGCCGAGCGCGACGAAACCGTCGCCGATCAGCGTCTTGCCGCTGGCAATGCCACCCGTCAG
>JALRLM010000239.1 GCA_023254435.1 Hydrocarboniphaga sp. | reverse complement strand
CACCCTGCAGCAGCAGGTTGGCGCCGACCATGGCCTGCGTGTAGCCGCCGCTGAAGCGCGCCTGCGCCTTTTCGTTGTAGGCGCGCGCCAGCACCAGGTATTCACGGGCGCCTTCGTAGTCGGCGGCCGACGACACGCTGTAGGCCATCACATTGCAGGCGGCGCCGAGCTCGAAGGCGCGGAAGGCGTCAGGATCGGCCTCGCGAACGGGAACCTGGCGCGCCAGTGCGAAGGCGCCCGGCACGTCGTCGAACTGCAGCGCGACCATGCAGCGCACCACGGCGCTGGCGGCTTCGCCGGGTGGCTTGGCGGCCTCGCTGGGATCGGCGGCGAGCAGGTCGAGCAGCGGATACAGCTTGCGATGCCGGCGCAGAAAGCTCAGCGCCCAGGCGATCTTGATGACGAGTTCCTTGCGATGGCCGATCTGATCCAGCGGCAGGCGGTCGTACCAGCGCTCCACCGTGTACAGATGGCCTTCGGAGACCAGGCGCACGCACCAGTGATTCATGATCTCGACCGCGAAAGTGAATTCGCCGGCCTCGACCGCGTGATGCATGGCTTCTTCGTGCTGGCCGTGCGCGTGATGCCAGTGCGCGGCGCGGGCATGCAGCTCGCGCATCTGCTGCGGATCGCTCTGGCGCAGCTGCTCCTGCAGGAAGCCCGAGAACAGGCCGTGATAACGGAACCAGCGCAGATCGGAATCGAGGTTGCGCAGGAACAGGCCGCTGCGCTCGAGGAACAGCAGGATGCTCTGCGAATCCTGCCAGCCCAGCAAAGCGTCGCAGAGCGGCGCCGACAGGCGCGTGAGCAGCGAAGTGCGCAGCAGGAAGCTGCGGATGCGCGGCGGCTGCAGGTCGAGCACGTTGTCGGCCAGATATTCCGCGAGCTCGCGCGGCCGATAGCCCGACAGATCGCCCAGCGACTGGCGCACATTGGGATTGGCCAGGCTCAGGCGATACAGCTGCAGGGCGGCCGGCCAGCCTTCGGTCTGCTTCTGTATCGCTTCGACTTCGTCCTCGCGTATCGCCAGGTCCTGTGCTTCGGCGAAGAAGCTCGCGGTCTCGCTTTGCGTGAACTGCAACTGTTCGGCATGCAGCAGGCGCGCATGGCCGCGCACCAGCAGGCGCGACAGGCCCAGATCGGGCATCGCGCGAGAGCCGATGAACAGCGTGATGGGCTCGGGCAGGCGCTCCAGCAGTTCGCGAAAGAAGCTCAGGATGGCCGGATTCGACAGGGCCTGGAATTCATCGAGGAACAAGGCCACGGGCGCATCGAGGCGCAGCAGTCGCGCGATCACCGTTTCGGCCAGGCGTCGCCGCGCCTGCGTGCCCGAGGCGGCGTGATCGCCATAGGCTTCGACGGTATTGCAGACCTGGCGCACGAGCGCATCGAGATGATGCGTGAAGCGCCGCATATCGTTGTCGGCGTCGTCGAAGCTGAGCCAGCCCGTGATGCGCCCCTGCGATTCGCAGACCGACTTGGCCTGCTGCAGCAGCGTGGATTTGCCGTGACCGGCCGGTGCGTGGAAAACGACGATGCGCAGCGCCGGCTCCACCAGGATCGGCGACAGGATCTGCTGCCGCTGCACCGCACCGCGATAACGCGGTGGAGCGAACAGCTTGTGCGCATCGATCTGCGCCCAGGGTCGATCGCCCTCGGGTCTGCTCGTGGTCATGCCACTTCTCCTCCGCTGTGCCCTTGAGCCTTGAAAGGCCGGGCTTTCTTCCCTGACGGGGTCAGACCTGGATGCGGCGGTGCGTTCCGGTCCTGTCGCGGTCTGCCTCACCGCGTTGGGCACGATACTGCAAAAAGCCGGCTGGGGAACAGCGTGAGCGGTTCGCGTGGGCCCATATCAAGATTTCCCTACGCGACGCTGTCCCGAAAAAAAGCCGCCCACCGATGCGATGGACGGCTTCGGCTTGCAAGCCCTGCGAGCGACACGGCTCAGCCGGGCGAGCTCTGGCGCAGCTGATCGACGATGGCCGGATTCTCGAGCGTGGAGGTGTCCTGCGAAATGTCTTCGCCGCGACCGATGCTGCGCAGCAGGCGGCGCATGATCTTGCCCGAGCGTGTCTTGGGCAGGCCGTCGACGATGCGGATGTCGTCGGGCTTGGCGATGGCGCCGAGCTGCTTGCCGACCCATTCGCGCAGTTCGCGATCGAGCTTGTCGCTGAGCGCCTGCGCGCGTTCGCCCTTGACGACGACGAAGGCCAGGATCGCTTCGCCCTTGATGTCGTGAGGCTTGCCGACCACGGCCGCTTCGGCGACACGCGGATGCGCGGCGAGTGCCGATTCCACCTCCATGGTGCCGAGGCGATGGCCCGAGACGTTGAGCACGTCGTCGATGCGGCCGAGGATCCAGAAATCGCCATCGGCATCGCGATGCGCGCCGTCGCCGGCCATGTAGAAACCGAAGCGCTCGAAGTAGGCGTCGCGATAGCGCTCGTCGTTGTTCCAGATCGTGCGCAGCATCCACGGCCACGGCCGGCGCACCACCAGGAAGCCGCCCTGGCCGACTTCGGTAATGCTGACGCCGAGTTCGTCGACGATGTCCACGGCGATGCCCGGCAGCGGCCGGGTGCAGGACCCCGGCTTGATCGGCATGGCGCCTGGGATCGGCGCGATCATCGCGGCGCCGGTTTCGGTCTGCCACCAGGTGTCGACGATGGGGCAGCGGCCGCCGCCGATCACATCGCGATACCACATCCAGGCTTCGGGATTGATCGGCTCGCCCACCGAGGCCAGCAGGCGCAGCGTGCCGAGGTCGTGTCGGGCCGGCAGTTCGTCGCCCAGGCGCATCAGCGAGCGGATCGCGGTCGGCGCGGTGTAGAACACGGTAACGCGATGCTGCGCGATCATGCGCCAGAAGCGTTCGCCGTCGGGATAGGTGGGCACGCCCTCGAAGATCACCTGCGTCACGCCGCAGGCCAGCGGGCCGTAGGCGACGTAGGTATGGCCGGTGATCCAGCCGATGTCGGCGGTGCACCAGAACACGTCGTCGGCACGCAGGTCGAAGGCCCAGCGCAGCGTCAGCGCCGCGCCGAGCAGATAGCCGCCCGTGCAGTGCTGTACGCCCTTGGGCTTGCCCGTGGAGCCCGAGGTGTAGAGCAGGAACAGCGGATGCTCGGGATCGACCCAGACCGGCTCGCAGTGCTCGCGCTGGCCGTCGATCAGCTCGTGCCACCAGATGTCGCGCTGGTCGTCCCAGGCCAGCGCCTGCTCGGTGCGGCGATAGACCACCACGTGCTCCACGCTCGCGCAGCCGCTGGCCAGCG
>JALRLM010000175.1 GCA_023254435.1 Hydrocarboniphaga sp. | reverse complement strand
GGGATGCGGATCGAGCCGCCGCCGTCGCTGGCACCGGCCATGGGCACGATGCCGGCCGCCACCACTGCGGCCGCGCCGCCCGAGGAACCGCCCGGCGTGCGGTCGAGGTTCCACGGGTTGCGCGTGATGCCCCAGCGGCGCGATTCGGTGATGCCCTTGAGCGCGAGCTCCGGCGTGCTGGTCTTGCCGAAAATCACCAGGCCCGCGGCGATGAAGCGGCGCACCACTTCGGCGTGTTGCGCGGGCTTGAAGTCGCGCAGCGCGCGCGAGCCCATGGTGGTCGGCACTTCGGCGTAGTCCTGGCCGATGTCCTTGATCAGGAACGGCACGCCCGCGAAGGGACCGTTACCCGGATCGGCCGCGTGCTTGCGGCCCTGGCGCTGCATGCCGATGGTCACGGCATTGAGCGTCTGCTGGGTGGCATCCAGGCGCAGCAGCGCCATGTCCAGCAGTTCGTTGGGGCTCACCTCGCGGCGGCGGACCAGCTCGGCCAGGCCGGTGGCGTCGTAGGCGATGTACTCGTCGAAATTCATCAGCTGTCGCAGTGCGTTTCCAGGGGTTGAGGCGGCGACGATGTGCCCGCAAGCGCGTCGTCGAGCTTGATGCGACCCAGCGAAGTCGCCGACAGGCTGCCGAAATACAGCCAGCCGTCGCGCTCCTCCACGCTGGTGATCGGCGCGTAGGCGCCCTCGCCCGCGTAGCGCAGATCGGCGACCACCTTGCCGTCCAGGTCCAGGCCGATCACGCGCGCGACCGCCTTGGGCTTGGGCAGCAAGAAACGCGGCAGGCGCGCCACCACTTTTCGTACGGCCGGATGCGGCATGAGCTGGTCCAGCAGGGCATCACGCGGCGCGAACAAGGCGACCCAGAAGCGATCGCGGCCGTTGAAACTCAGGTTGTCGGGATAGCCCGGCAGATTGTCGATGAACACCTCGGTCTGCCCGGCGCGCTCGCCACGCAGCCAGTAGCGCGTGACGCGATATTCCCAGGTCTCGGTGAACAATAGCCAGTCCTCGCCCGGCCCCAGCGTGACCCCGTTGGCGAACGGCCGCTGCTGCAGCAAGGTGGTGGCCTTGCCGCTGGCGGGATCAAAGCGCAGCAGGCGGCCGCGCCGGCCGTGCTCGATCAGCTCGTCCATGTACTGGCCATAGCCGAAGCGGCTCGAGGCATCGGTGAAATAGATCGTGCCGTCGGAGGCGACGTCGACGTCGTCGGTGAAGCCATAGCGCAGGCCATCGGCCTCGTCGCTGAGCAGGCTCAGCGAACCCGCCGCATCGAGCCTGAGCAGGCCGCGCCGGGCATCGGCAATCAGCAGGCCGCCGTCGGCTGCGGCCACCAGGCCCAGCGGCCGGCCGCCGGTGTGGTCGACGAGCGCGCAAGTGGAGAGATCGGGCGAGAAGCGCAGCAGCCGGCCATCGTGCAGGCCGGCATAGAGCTGGCCCTGGGCGTCGAAGGCGATGCCCTCGGGGCCGTCGAGTTCGCGGCCGATACGCTGGATGCCGCGCAGGGCCTCGTTGTGCTGATAGGGCGCGCCCTCGGGCGCAGGCTGCGGGGTCCACGCCACCGGGTCGATCGCCACCGGCCACAGCAGCAGGTAGGCCAGCGCCGCCAACAGCAGTCCGAGCAATGCCTTGATCATTGCGAGCTCCCCTTGTCGCCATCCGCCCCTGGCCGGGAGTCGACCCGGCCGCGC
>JALRLM010000170.1 GCA_023254435.1 Hydrocarboniphaga sp. | reverse complement strand
GTGACGGTGATCGCGCCGGTGTTCCTCGCCGGCCGGGCCCCCGAGTTCTACGTCGCCTCGCGCGGGCACCACGCCGACATCGGCGGCATCACGCCGGGCTCGATGCCGCCGCACAGCCGCAGCGTCGAGGACGAGGGCGTGCTGATCGACGACTTTCTGCTCGTGGAAGACGGGCAGCTGCGCGAGAGCGCGGTGCGAGCCTTGCTGGCCTCGGGCGCGCATCCGGCGCGCAACCCCGATCAGAACCTGGCCGACCTGCGTGCGCAGGTCGCGGCCTGCATGCGCGGCGCGCAGTCGCTGCGCGAACTCGTCGCCGAGTTCGGCGGCGATACCGTGCAGGCCTACCTGGGCCATGTGCAGGCGCATGCGGAAGACTGCGTGCGGCGACTGCTGGATCGCGTGCAGGACGGCGAGGCGGTCTGCGAGATGGACGACGGTGCGCTGATTCGCGTCGCCATCACGGTGGATCGTCAGCACCGCAGCGCGCGCATCGACTTTGCCGGCACCAGCGATCAGCTGGCCAGCAACTTCAACGCGCCGAAATCGATCTGCCGCGCCGCCACGCTCTACGTGCTGCGCTGCCTGATCGACGAGGACATTCCGCTCAACGACGGTTGCCTGGCGCCGATCGACCTCGTGGTGCCCGAAGGCAGCCTGCTCAATCCGCGTTATCCGGCGGCCGTGGTGGCCGGCAACGTCGAGACCAGCCAGGCCGTCACCGACGCGCTGTTCGCCGCGCTGGGCGCGCTCGCGGGCTCGCAGGGCAGCATGAACAATTTCACCTTCGGTGACGAGCGCCGCCAGTACTACGAAACCATCTGCGGCGGCTCTGGCGCGGGCCCTGGCTTCGACGGCACCAGCGCCGTGCAGACGCATATGACCAACAGCCGGCTCACCGATCCCGAAGTGCTGGAGACACGCTTCCCGGTGCTGGTGGAGCGTTTCGAGATCCGTCGCGGTTCGGGTGGCGCGGGTCGGTATCGTGGTGGCGACGGCGTGCGCCGCGTGCTGCGCTTCGTCGAGCCCATGCAGGCCGCGATCCTGTCGAACCGACGACGCGTGGCGCCGGCGGGACTCGCGGGTGGTGCCGCTGCGCAGACGGGTGTGAATCGCGTGCTGCGTGCGGATGGCGTCGAGCAGTTGCTCGGCGCGACCGAGGCGGTGGCGATGAATGCGGGCGATGCCATCGTCATCGAGACGCCGGGTGGTGGTGGGTACGGGGCGGGGTGAGGTAGCCGCGTTCTCAGTGCGTGGCAAACTGCCGATCGGGGTGGGCGAGCGTTGAACGCTCGTGTGATTCCATAGGGCGGGTCGCGAACGCCGTTTCGGCTTTGCTTTTATTTCTGCCTCTGCCTCTCGCGGCTGTTCGCTCGGGTGTTGTTGTGTTCTGGGAGCGTTTGTCCTGCCCGGACGGGGCCTACTTCTTTTGCTCGTGCAAAAGAAGTAGGCAAGAAAAGCACGCCCTGTGTTCGCGCCCTTCGCGATCAAGCCGCGAAGGGTTCCCGGCCGTAGCGGCGTGCTCGGGGCCGGCTCGACGCCACATCCTGTGGCGGCTCGCCTCAAGCGGCCCTCCATGGCCGCTTGCCCCCTGCGCGCGCCGCTCCATCCGGCGCTACCAGGGGAGCATGGAAAGCACGGCCCACGGCTCGCTGCGCTTGCCGTTGTTTGCGTGGCTTCCGCTTTTGTCTTTGACGTACCCGGGTGCCCTTGTGGCGCACCGAGCAGCGGAGCGCGCGCAGGGGACGGCGGGCAGGACGCCCGCCGCGCTTCGTCGCGACAGGAAGTCGCGTCGAAGCGTCTACCCCGAGCACGTGAGCAGCGCAGGGAACTTGCCCGAAGGGCAAGTGCGCACACCAGGGTGTGCTTTCTTTTGCCTACTTTGCTTTGCACAAGCAAAGAAAAGTAGGGCCCGACCGGCGAGGTCAAACGCTGCAGTGCATGGGCATGCCCGTGGCGGTAGTCACAGACGAAATCAAAGCCGGGTTCCGCTGCTATGAGTCGACGTGCAAGCAAAGAAAAGCACTCCCCGGCCGGCAAGGCCAAGCGCCACAGATCACCCCAAGCCCAGAGCGATCCGCCACCGAAAGCGCCGGATCGAGTCCCAAACTGCGCCCCCGAACTGCAGCGCCATCCCCAGCTGCTTATCCTGTCGCACCATCTCATAAGCTCCCGCGACCATGACCTTCCCCCGCATCGCCCCCGCCGGCTCCTGGTCATCGCCGATCACGGTCGAGTCCGTCTTCGGCGAATCGCTGGGCCTGGCCGCCGCGACACTGCATGACGGCGCCGCGCTGTGGCTCGAAAGCCGCGCGCGCGAGGGCGGACGCACGGTGCTCGTGCGCGAACGCGACGGGCAGTACGAAGACCTGACACCGCCGGAACTCAGTCCGCGTTCGCGCGCCAACGAATACGGCGGCGGCGCCTATGTGTTTGCCCCCGATGCGGCCTGCGTGTACTTCTGCAACGACGAGGATCAGGTGCTGTATCGCCTGCGTCCCGATGCCCCGAGCACGCTGGCCGAGGCGCTGACGCCGGCCGATCATCGGCGCTATGCCGATGTCGTGGTCGACGCGCGTCGCAATCGCTTGCTGCTGGTGCGCGAATCGCATGAGCGTGTCGGTCGCGAGCCCGTCAACGAGCTGATTGCGCTGAGCCTGGACGCGCCGCATGCGCAGATCGTGTTGCAGGGCGGCGCGGATTTCTACGCCGCGCCGCGGCTCTCGCCCGACGGTCGCCAGCTGTGCTGGCTCAGCTGGAACCATCCCAACATGCCCTGGGACGGCACTACGCTGTGGTGCGCCGACGTGGCCGACGATGGCGCTTTGAGCGCCGTGCGCCGCATCGCCGGCGGCGACAGCGAATCGATCTTCCAGCCCGAGTGGTCGCCGTCCGGCGAGCTCGTATTCGTCTCCGACG
>JALRLM010000383.1 GCA_023254435.1 Hydrocarboniphaga sp. | reverse complement strand
TGGCAGAGTTCCTCGTGCGCGCGGTGCATCGGGTTGCGGGTCTGGAAGGCCACGACCTTCTTCCAGCCGCGCTCGGCGATCTCGTTGCGGATCTCGACGGCGGTGCGGAAGGTCTCGGGGAATTCGCCCGGGAAGTAGCTGTAGCTCAGGACCTGGATCGGGCCCGACAGCAGCGTGTTGCCGAGCTTCAGGAAGGTCTGCACGCCCGGATGCTTGGCGTCGAGGTTGCCGAAGATCTCCTTGGCCATGAACTGCAGCTCGTCGTCGCTGACGCTTTCGACGGCCTGCACGTCCATGATGGCCAGCACCGGGTTGCCTTCGACGTTGGGATCGCGCAGTGCGAGCTTGCCGGGCTTGATGCCGGTGGCCGTGGTCAGGTTGACGATCGGCACGGGCCAGAACAGGCCCGAGGTGGTCTTGAGGTCCTTGGCGACGGACAGCGCGTCGGCCTTGCTCATGTAGCCCGTGAGCGGGTTGAAGTAGCCGGCGCCCATCATCACGGCGTTGGCGGCGGCGGCGGAGTTCAGCAGCAGGCTCGGCAGGCCTTCGGCTTCGGCCAGCAGCGCGGCGCGCTGGCCGGCGTCGGCGACGTAGAGGGGATTCAGCGTATCGGAGCCGTGGGGCTTGATCGTCATGGTGTGAGTCTCGAATCGTTTCGTGGGTCATTCCCGCAAAGGCGGGAATCCGGTTTTATAGATTTTGCACGCGGGAGCGGGGGCGACATTCCCGCTCTCGCGGCAATGTCGGGCTTCAGAGAATCCCGCGGTCCTTGAGCAGCTTGATCAGGGCTTCGACTTCCTGCTCCAGGCTCATTTCGTGGCTGGGCAGCACCAGTTCGGGGGTTTCGGGCGCCTCGTAGGGATCGCTGATGCCCGTGAAGTTCTTGATCTCGCCGGCACGCGCCTTCTTGTACAGGCCCTTGGGGTCGCGCTTTTCGGCTTCTTCGAGCGGCACGTCGACGTAAACCTCGATGAAGTCCATGCCGCCGGCGTCGTGCAGCTTGCGCACCACGTCGCGATCGGCCTTGTAGGGCGAGACGAAGCTCGACAGCACGATCACGCCGGCGTCGACGAACAGCTTGGCCACTTCGCCGATGCGGCGGATGTTCTCGGTGCGGTCTTCGGCCGAAAAGCCCAGGTTCTTGTTGATGCCCATGCGCACGTTGTCGCCGTCGAGGCGATAGGCGAGGCGGCCCTGGGCGTGCAGCACTTTTTCGAGCGCGACGGCGACGGTGCTCTTGCCCGAGCCCGACAGGCCCGTGAACCAGATGGTGGCGCCTTTCTGTCCCAGCAGCTTGGCGCGGTCGGCACGGGTCACTTCGCCTTCGTGCCAGTGCACATTGGTGGCTTTCTGTTCGGTCATAAGTCCTGAGCGGGATTAGGGATGGAGAGAGGGAAGCCGCGGCGCGTGCCGTGGGCCTGGGTCGATTCTAGGTAGCTCGCAGACATAAGAAAACTGCAATATAAGAATGCGATCCATCTACTTTATTCATGGCAGCTCATGAACCTCAATCATCTGGCGATCTTCCAGGCCGTGGCGCTCAGCGGCAGCATCAGTGGTGGCGCGCAGCGGCTGCACGTGAGCCAGTCCGCCGTCTCCAAGCAATTGGGGGAGTTCGAAAGTGCGCTGGGCCTGTTGCTGTTCGACCGGCTGCCGCGTGGCGTGAGGCCCACCGAAGCGGGGCGATTGCTGCTGGGGTACGCCAATCGCCTGTTCGCGATCGAAGCCGAGGCCGAGCGCGCGCTGGGCGACCTCAAGCAGCTCGCGCGGGGGCGCATCGCCATCGGCGCCAGCCGGACCATCGGCGCCTACCTGCTGCCGCGCGTGCTGGCCGAGTTCCGTCGTCGCCATCCCGAGGTGGAGCTGTCGCTGCAGGTGGAGAACACGCAGGCGATCGAGAGCAAGCTCATCGCGGGGGAAATCGACATCGGCTTCGCCGAGGGCACGGTCAACAGCGAGCATCTGGAATACACCGTATTCGCCCAGGACGATCTGGTGCTGATCGCTGCGCCCACGCATCCGCTGGTGGCGCGCGCGCCCTTGCCGCTGTCGGCGCTGACCGAGCAGACCCTGCTCATGCACGAGCAGGGTTCGGGTACGCGGGCGGTGCGGTTTACAGCCCCGCGATGACTGACTTCATCTTCATGGTGAAAGACAGCTCGTACATGTTTGTCACCGGGCCAGAGGTGGTGAAAACGGTGACCCATGAGGAAGTCACAGCAGAAGACCTCGGTGGTGCCATCACCCATACAACTAAAAGTGGCGTCGCAGATTTAGCGTTTGAAAACGACGTTGAGGCCTTGCTGATGCTGCGTCGCCTCTACAACTACCTGCCCCTGTCCAACCGCGAAAAACTTCCCTGAAACGATTTCTGAAATGCTTAATGGTTGAGAAAAAAGCCATTGCAATGTTCCGTTTTGTTGTTCTTCGGCAAAAGATTTCATGGCTAATGCTGGAATAATGAACAAAAACAACCATGGTGAAAGCGTGAAAAAGCTCTGCAAACTGGCAGTTCCGATTTCTAGAATATTGAAATCATTCTCGAAAAAAAATAAAAATAAGGCAGAAATCAAAGAAAATGCACCGATGATAATCCATGCACTCCAATTCCCGAAATAACTCCAAAGTTCTTTTTTTAGTATTGCAATCATTAATTGATAATTCTTTTAATTCCGT
>JALRLM010000081.1 GCA_023254435.1 Hydrocarboniphaga sp. | reverse complement strand
ACCTTGAACACCGGTCAACTCAATGCCGTACCAGTTAGTGGTGGCCTGGGAACCGGTGCAGCTGCTGCCGCATCAACAGAACTCAGCGCCGCTGCCGCTCTAACGTCCGCAGTCGATCCCATCATTACCTCCTCTGCAGTCGCGGGCAGTGATGTGAAGTTTTGTTCAATCGACAATCCGGACTGTGAGGCTTGTCAGTAAAAACTTGTAGGCAAAAAAAACAACAAACCTTGCAAAAAAATATTGCAAGGATCAAATGCATGCATCATGATTCGGTCTGTGTGCAATGACCGAATCTCACGCTTGCTTGTTTTAGAGAAAGAAAGTGAGATCCGAAATGCTGAACTGGGAAGACACCACAACGACGGCCAAGCCTGACCCGATGACTGCGATGCAAGAGCAGTCTGGTTCTTCTGTCCCCGCCTCCATCATGCACGCCGCCCAAGATCCAGCCACGCAGGACCAGGCCAATCGTCGCGTCCGTGTGGAAGACAAGCGGGTAATCAACGCTGGAACCGACGTCAACCAACTGGTGCCCTTCAAGTACAAGTGGGCCTGGGAAAAGTATCTGGCCGCCTGCAACAACCACTGGATGCCGCAGGAAGTGGGCATGAGCGCCGACATCGCGCTGTGGGCCGACCCCAAGGGCCTGACCGACGACGAGCGCACCATCATCAAGCGCAGCCTGGGCTTTTTCAGCACGGCCGACTCACTGGTGGCCAACAACCTTGTGCTGGCCGTCTACAAGCACATCACCAACCCCGAGTGCCGCCAGTACATCCTGCGTCAGGCCTTCGAGGAAGCGATCCACACGCACGCCTACCAGTACATCATCGAAAGCCTCGGCCTGGACGAAGCCGAAGTCTTCAACATGTACCGCGAGATCCCGAGCATCCATGACAAGGCCGCGTGGAGCCTGCCGTACACGCAGAGCCTGGCGGACGAGAACTTCCACACCGGCACGCCCGAAGCCGACCAGCGCCTGCTGCGCGACATGATCGCCTTCTACGTCGTGTTCGAAGGCATCTTCTTCTACGTGGGCTTCGTGCAGCTGCTGAGCTTCGGCCGCCGCAACAAGATGATGGGCACGTCCGAGCAGATTCAGTACATCATGCGCGACGAAGCCATGCACATGAACTTCGGCATCGACGTGATCAACCAGATCAAGATCGAAAACCCGCACCTGTGGACCGCCGAGTTCCAGGAAGAAGCGCGCAAGATGATCATCGAGGCCACGGAACTCGAAATCCGCTACGCCCACGACACCATGCCGCGCGGCGTGCTGGGCCTCAACGCCGCGATGTTCAACGAATACATGCAGTACATCGCCAACCGCCGCTGCAACCAGATCGGCCTCAAGGAGATCTACCCCGGCGCCGAGAACCCGTTCCCGTGGATGAGCGAAGTGATCGATCTGAAGAAGGAGAAGAACTTCTTCGAGACGCGGGTTACGGAGTATCAGACGGGTGGGGCTTTGAGCTGGGATTGATTGTGAGGCACAGCATTAAGTGGCTCAATTGACAGCAACAGGTGGCTTTGCGATTTCTTCGCATTTGCCCATTTAACGCTGCAGTAAGTACGACAAGGCCCCCAGTTCGCTGGGGGCCTATTTTTATGGCCTCAGAAAAACTTCCGAGTAAGTGAGTACTAGGCTTTGCTTGGTGAGGGGGAGCACGCAAATCAGCGCCTATGCCGCAAAACAATGCGCTATTCGCCGTGGGAGGCCACCTCGGCCGGCGGGACGATGCCGAAGCGCGCGACGCGCGCCGCGTTCAGCGGTGATGAGCTGGCGATTCGGGCCAGAGCCTCATGCAGCTTACGACGGAAGTCCTCCCAGCCTTGAACAGTAGACATCCATGCGCATGCTTGTAAAAACTTCATGCCGCCGGGCGCTAGGATCGCGTGGTAGATCTCATCCGCGCTTGCCCCCTTCATGACTTGGTCCTCCTCCTGGGTCCAACCTTGCTTGCTGGCCGCCGCCACTACGGCATCGTGCAACGACGGCAACGACGCGGTGGCGCCGGCTTCCTGGCCGAAGCGCGTCCGCACTGTCCCATCAGAAACCCTGGAACCAAAAGCGCTTCGTCGCAAATCGAACAAGGAAGGGTCGGCCTTGCGCTGATCGATGTAGAACTCGATTAGCTCATCGGCGAGTGCCCCTCTGTTCAACTGCCTCAAGACTTCCACAGTGCCGCTCAAATTCATCGGCGACACGTACTGCACCGAGGCCCGCAGGCCATTGTCGAGGGCCTTGATCACTTGCTCTTCGTTGTCCTCGAACGAGCCGTGAAATAGCTCCCACGCCTTGTTGAACACCGACTCTTTTTCCGAGGCTGCCAGCAGCCTTTCCTTAGCGAGGATCTCGTTTTGAAGTGCAGTGCCCTCGATGTAGCCTTGCTCGATGACCTGATCCACTGCCAAGTCCAGCTCATCCGTGCTGGAGTAGTCGTAGGCACCTAGCACAGACGCCCAAACTTGCTGTCGCGGATCGGCACCCTCACGGCGCTCTCGCAGAAGTGATCCCAAGCGATTCCACCCGCGGACGAATTCGATCGTCGGCTTGCGATCTGATGGCTCGCCAAAATAGAGCCATGTGAAGAGCGCCGCCGTGTAGACAACCTGCTTCTGTATGGCGGCATGTGCATTTTTGATCGCCGGATGCAGTAGGTCGCAGTGCATCTGCATCTTGCGGATCAGCCGGACATTGCTCAGGTTGAGCCGCAGGACGGCGTCTCGCAGATGATCGCCGTAGCGGACGTCGGGCTTGATCGCTATCTCGATCGACTCTCTGGCGGTTGGAGCAAACACTAGCTCAACATCGACCAGCTTCTCGCGGTACTCCTTGTACAACCGTTGCCGATCCTCATCAAGCTTTCCGTCATTGAAGATCAAGACCACCTTGCAGCCCCGTTCGACCTTCAGTTCGGAGATCAAGCCAAGAAGCTCTACTGGGTCAATCTTCGCCCGCTCCCAGTCGTCGAGGCAGATGATGGTTTCGCCGAGCAGGTAGCCGGCAATACTGTCAAAGGAAATCGAAACGTCCTTGATGTAGGGAATGGCCTTTTGAATCTTCGGCCCCCACTGACTCAATCGTTTCATCGTCGCTTTGGCCACGCTCGACCATTCGCGATTGACGGTTTCCCAGTCGATTTTCTTGCCGATGAATTTCGTTGGGATCGCTTTAGCCACGAGCGCCGACCGCAGCTCGCTGACGGACTTCAATCCGAATAGTGACACGTAGGCGTACTGGCGAATCTGCAAAGTGTCCCGACTCGAGAGCAGCAACTCGTCCCAAGCGTACGTCTTTCCAACACCCCAAGCGCCTTTGAGCACCAGAACTCCTGAGGCCCCATTGGACAGAAAATTCTTGACGACGATTCGAACCGTTTCGAGGCTCATGTTTGGGCTCCCCTGGGCGCGCCTTATTGTGCAATGCGGAGCCTCGATTCGAATGAATCCTGGCCCTAGCCAACGGCGCGAAAATCATTACACTAAGGATTCAGGTCGCCCGATACCTGCCGTGCGCTCCGCAAATGCGGAACGGTGAATCAGGGTCGCTGCTCCGTATCGCTGTCGGTATCCCGCAAGGGCACTGGATTTCGAACGGTAATGCGCACTCCGATCGTCCTTTCCAATGCCACTTTGCCGGAGATTCCGCTATGGCCGTTCGCTCTTCTGGTCCCAACGAGGACTACCGCGGCTTCGCTTCCCGCCTCCACGCCGAATTCGGCGCTGGTTTCGAGCATCCCTCAAAATCGAAATTCATCGGTCCCGGGGTGCCATTCTTTCAGGCGGTACTCGATAGCATCGATGACCAAGATATTGGCTACCTGCGCCTCGTGGCCCACCCTGGCCCCAGCCCGCATTGGCACAGCGTGGACGTCTTCGAGCCCCGTCTGGATCGATATTATCCGCTGCAAGCATCCGAGTCGCTCGAGGCAGGTGCCGCGCTGGTCATCGAGCAGGCGCTATACGCGCGATTGCCCATTCTCTCAGTAACTCGCCGCGGTGAGCGTTACGATTTTATTGGCAAAACGGGCGTCATTGCGTCGGTGGCTCCCACGGCTTTCGCAGGTCCGCCGCGGTTCCTGGTCGAGCGCGTCCTCACGGGACTGAAAGGGGTGCGGTACTGCGACAGTGCCCGTCTGGCCAAGCGGCTTAACAGCATCCCCGGATTGGAAATGCTCCATGGCGACGATCCCAGAAGTGACGCCGGCGCCCGTTACGAGTACCCGATTTATCCGACTGCTGCCAACATCGCGGCAGCGCTTAAGCGGGGATTCGCCCGATACCTTGGACTCGACCTCAAACTATCGAGGGTCCAGGAAGCCACGGCGCACGCTGTAGGTATTTCCAACTGGTCGACTCTGGTGGCACTGGAGGGTCGGTGCAACCACGCGTTCGTTCCCCTGGTGCTGTTGGAGAATGAACACGCAAGTCACAGGCAACGGCAGTTCTTTCGCGACGGTGCCAGCGCCATCGCCGGACTAGCCGAAATGACTAGACGGCTTACCCCTCGGCCGGACCGGCTTGGCGTTTCGCATATTAGGTCGCTATGCATCACCGGAGACCGCAGTCCTAGCAGTGCTGATGGTAACCCGTCTCTCGAGCTATACACGTTGCCGGACGACGTGGCGTCCAACGAATCGCTACAGCTCGCCATCAGCGTGCTGAGGGACGGGGTCGACATCGCCTCATTCTTCGCCGTCAAAGCCAATGGCAGAGAGCCGCTGGTGCCGATCGACAAAGCGCGCGGCAACAAGCCGAGCGACGTCCTGTACCTGGGGAATCGAGTGTTCACCAGATCCACGTCGAACGATAAGGAATACGTGATGATGGAACTGCTCAACGATGACAATGAGCGAGTCGGCCAGGCCCTGGACAGCCTTGCGCTGTACAAGGCGCACATTGCGTTCGACGCTGGCAAGCCGGTCCTCACCGAGAACTACAACCGCGAGACATGGCTGTCGCTCCACGATTTCGCCGGCGATGAGATTCGGGCGCTGCTTGAGTTCCTGGGGCCGCGCTTCTCGAATGAGTTCGAGACACGTTTCTTCTCTCTGTCAGCAGGTGCGTAGGTCGATCTAAGCGTGGGGACGGTGGTACGACGCCAACCGATTTCTGACGACGACATCCCGCGGCTCGGTCAGCTCAAGAATAGATACTGCTTGAGTGGCAGATGCCAGCGCTGCGGGTTCGATCTCGTGTCGACGCTCAGGACGTCGATTGGCCCAGAACACTGCAGCCCGTGGATGAATGCTGATGTAGTGTAAAACGGCGTGGTCGCAACGCTAAACCACCCAAACGGTGCCGAGACATCTAGATGCCTCAAGAAAAAGCAACCCGCAGCGAGACCGAATTGTTCGCTGAGCTGGCGGTTCTCGTCAGATCGCCTGGGTATGTTCACGCCATTGCCCATATCAGCATGCGTGATGTGATGGTGACCTATGCTCGGCACGGGATGAAGGCGTCGGATCTCGAAAAGCTCTTCAGCTCCAACCACCTGATTCGCACCGAGATCAACACGCTATTGGGGCTGCTGGCACGCGAACCGATCGACGCCAGCGTCCCGAGCTTGGTTGACTTACGCGGTTACATCGATCGCACCGACCGACTACTGCAAGAATTCCATGATGCCATGAGCGTCCAGGGGTTCGCAGGCATGTTCATCGCGAGCCAACCAGGTGACAGCAATACCGATGTCTGGCGAGGCGACGCGTTACGCGAGCCGATCTTCTACGGCGGAGAGTCGGCGTATTCGTTCCAGTACCGCGATCTGGCAGTGGACAAATACGCTATGGATGCCCCCTGGCTTATACGCGAGAAAGGTTTCGACATCGCCCAGGCCCAAGCCATTGCGAAAGCGATGTGCTCGCTGATCGACGAAAAGGCGACCCTGGCCTTCACCACGATGAAGCGAGCGACCACAAAACCCGTGGACCTGCTATGGATCTTCGAACAGAAACTAGACGAAGTCTCGCAGCGATCGGGCGTGCCCGTTGAGCAGGTCCGTTGCTTCTTCAACACATTCACATTGCAGAGTGGGAATGACCTGTTCCGGTCAGTTGGTGACTTCAACGGCGTCAATGCAACACCACTGCTTGCAATTGAAGACGGCAAAATCCTGCTGTTCCAGCACTACGCAATTTACGAAGCCCTGTATGAGACGCCGTTTTACTGGATGATCGCGGATAAAGCCTATCGTTCGACGGCGTCGAAGCACCGAGGGGCCTTCACCGAGCAATTTGCGGCCAAGCGCTTGGCAGCGGTGTTCGGGAAAGACCGCGTGCACACCAACGTCGAGCTGGTGCATCGCAAGGGTGCATCCCCGGGCGAGATAGACGTTCTGGTGGTATTTGGGAACCGACTTATCGTTCTTCAAGCTAAGTCGAAGAAACTGACGCTGGAAGCACGCCGAGGCAATGACGGCGCGCTACGGAAAGATTTCGCTGGTGCGATCCAGGATTCCTTCGATCAGGCATGGCTATGCGCAGAGGCCATCGTCGCCGGTGAATGCAAGCTGGTCGACAGCGGCGGAACGGAGATCGTTCTGCCGTACCCGCCCAAGGAAATCCTGATCTTCAATCTGGTCTCGGATCACTACCCGGCGCTGGCTTTCCAGGCCCGTCAGTTCCTGCAGTACCAAACGGGCAAGGTGATCCAAGCTCCTTTCGTTATGGACGTGTTCCTGCTCGATGCGCTGGTCGAGATGCTGGACACGCCTTTACGGCTGATCAGCTACGCCAAGCTTCGCGTGAACAATATCGATCGCATCACGTTGAGCCATGAGCTGACTGCGCTTGGCTTTCACCTCAAGCGGAACCTCTGGCTCGACGCGGCCTACGACATGGTGCTGCTCGAAGACGGCATCGCAATCGATCTCGATGTGGCCATGACGGTCAGGCGCGAAAACATACCGGGCCCACGCACGCCGGAGGGCATCCTGACCCGCCTATCGGGCACGCTATTCGAGAGTCTGGTTCAGCAGATCGAAAGCCGACCGGAACCTGCGACAATCGAGCTTGGGCTGCACCTTCTGGAGTTGAGTGAAGAAACCGGTCGAAATATTCATCGTGGACTGGAGGTCATTACCGCCCGGAGCCGTCAAGATGGCAAGCCCCATGATTTCGCGATCGGAGGCGATCATGGCGGAATCAGCTTTCATTGCAATCCCAAGCTCTCGGAAGCAGCCACCGAGAAGCTGCACGCTCTATGCGAGCTTCGCAAATACAAGCAGCGCGCGCCGCATTGGTTCGGCGTGTCGGTCGACCCGAACTCTAAACTTCAATTCGGCGTGGTCATGAGTTTCGACTGGGTGCAGTCAGAGGAGATGGACGCCGCTACGGCAGGAATGCAGACCGCGCAACCCGCCAAGGTCGCTTTGGCACACAATGCGGTGCCCCAACGCAACAAGGTTGGTCGGAATGATCCTTGCCCTTGCGGCAGTGGTAGCAAGTTCAAGAAGTGTTGCCTCGGCAAACTGCCCTGATCAGTGGAGTCAGCCGGCTCGGCGTGACTCACATCAACAGGCCTTCGGCACATCCAGCGTGGTTCAGCTTTTGCGTGACTTATATTTTTTTAGTAGTGCGCGCGCTTTCCTTTAGCCATTGCCGGCGCGTGAACCCATGCGTTATTGAATGGGCGTACGAGATATTGATGAGGTCACCTTCTGACAGCACGTGTCCTTTCTTTTCGAGAGCCATCTTCCATCGATTTGCCTCTCTTTTTCCTTGGTCACGATCATCGTCACTTAACGAAAAGCGGTGCACGGGGTCGCCAGGCACGCAGACCATGACGCAGTCCCAGGAGATGGACAGATTATGTTTGTGCAGGCTGGCACTGCTGTCTCCGAACATCGGGAACGTTCGGATGGGAATCACGCCTGCGCGCGCCAATGCACCGGCTAGGGCACTCCAACCTAGTCCATCCAGGTTCTGATAGGTGAAGACGATCCGCCCATCGTCTTTACTCACCCTGCGAATCTCCTTGAAGGCTCGGGTCAGACCTGACGTGAACCGCTTCTCCGCCACAGACGAGCGGGTCGACGAGGCCAACTGCCCCCGCGGAAATCCTGGCGAACGTCGCTTGGCAATCACACCCAGGCGCGACAGCCAGGGTGTGAAGAAGTGGCCAAGTTCGGAGTACGAGATGTAGTCGAAGTACGGTGGATCGGTGAGTACGAGATCGACACTGTCGCGCTCCAGATGCGTCAATCGCGTGGCATCGCGGCATTGAATGTCACTGTCACCTGGGGCGGAATCCAACACTGGACGGAACAGATTCTTCGATGTTGGTTCTTGCGGTGTCTTTAGGGCGTCACCTGCGCGAGTCACCGAGCGCACTGCGTTGGGAAATGTTCCGCGGCCGTTGTAGCGCAACCACGGGTTGAGTTCGACGGGTCTGGCGATGTGGCGGTAGGCGCGAATGGAGAACAACGGCGTCAACCGGCGCCAGCCGCCAGCGTAGGCGCACTGCATGTTGTTCGTGGTGAGATGGTCCGAGAACGCGATCGCCATCGCTTCGCGGGCCGGTCCTTCCATCCGCTGGATCGCAGCCCCTAGTAGCGCGAGGTGCAACTTCTGCCTGGCGTTGAACATCTGCTGATAGTCGGTGTAGCCATAGTCAATCAATCGATCGTCGGATCGACCGATGCGTGGAATGTGGCCTCGGGGCAGCGCGTCGGGTTCCTTCTTGAGCAGGGCACGCAACGCCTTCCGAGCGGCCTTGAACCGATTCTGGTCTGCTTGCGTCGACGAGCGGATGCAACGCTGAGGAAGGACGACACGTCCCTTCTCCTTTCCGGGCAGCGTTTCCACGGCAAAAAGCCGAAAGCTCGGTCGGCGCCGCGTGCGGCGCGCATAGTCGATCAACTTCTCCGTGGCTCCACACTGAGGACACGTTGCCGATCCATCCGCTCCATGCCCTTCATCGGGCCGCGTCCTGCTACCGCAAGTGCATGCCAAGGCATTGTCGCCCTGTGCTCGCTGGAGGACATTGCTGCATCCGCTGCACGCGACCCATTGCCGCTTGTCGTCCCAAGCAAATCGAAACATCGGGTGTGCGTCGAATACCGTCCGGCACTGCCCGCATCGGACCTGCTGGACCCAGAAGGCATGCACCAGCGTTTCCGCTTCACCCTCGGCGTTGGTGGTTTGGTAGTACGGCGCCAGCTGGTTACCAACGGAGTCGATGAGTTCCTGCAGCGGCGCTTTCAGATCAGGAAGGTCCCGCAACGTTGTCTGAAAGCGCGCGATCGCCGCAGCGACCGGCTCGACATCCACGCCGACGACGTCAGCCCCCAGGCGCCGAGCCTCCAACAGCATCACGCCTCCACCGACGAAGGGGTCGAGCACCTTGCGACCCTGCCAAAGGTCGCCCCGGTAGAACGCGCGCCAAAAGCTCTGGCCCGATGGGGTTGCGGCCGCCACCAGCAACGATCGCGCGGTGATGGCGAGTCGCCGCGCGAACCACTTGTGCGCTTGATAGGCGGCTCGCGGCCGCACGCCTTCCCGCATCGCGATGCGCGCGATATCCGCGATGGGGAGTTCACCCAGATCCAGCAGTGACTGCGTTGGTGCCTGGTTCGTCATCGCGTCTTGAGCTGACAAGCACCCAGCCCTTCCACCTGGATCTCACGGGCCGCGGTGAGGAAACCATCCACGTAGTGCTTGAGCAGGCGGGACTCCTCCAGCGCCGTCCGATCCCGCGGCAGGTGATCGACCAGCTGCCGGCTCACGATCGCCACGAATTTCGCCTGCGCCCGGGACGCGGCGACGTTGAAGCGGTTCAGGCTGAACAGGAATTCTTCTTCCGATGCGATCTGGTCGGCATCCCCCAGGCCGAAGCTCGCGATCATCAGCACCTTTTCCTGTCCCTGAAAGCGTTCAACCGTATCGATGCTGGCGAACATCTCGTTGCGATCCACGTCGGCCGGCATGTAACGATCGAGCCGATCGAACACGGCTGCCTGCTGGGCGCGGTGGGGTGTGACGATGCCCACACCCCTGGGAAAGAAGAACTCGGTGGCCAGGGGACGCTGATTCTGAGCCTCGAGGTCCATCAGGCCGACACGGAACAGCGCCAGAACCAAGCCCGCAACCAGATCGGCCTCGGCGTCGTTGCGCTGACTGCTGAACCGGTCAGGGTGCACGACCGCGCCCAGCGGCGCCTGTAGGTCGAGGACCTCAGCAAAATGCGCCGACCACGGCAGATGGTCGGGCCAGTCAACGGGCCGTGAATTGGGGAACGGCGCCGCCACCGCGATGCGGTGACCTGCGTTGTTCTCGTGCGCCTTGAAGCTGCTGCCATACCCCGCCTCACGCACGAAATCGATAATGGCCTGGCTGGAGCGAAAGCTCGTGTCCAACATGATCGGGGCGATGGCGTACTGCGGGCCTTCCAGGCAACGGTAGCCGCGGTAGAAGCTATAGATCGAACCCAGCAGGTGTTCGAGCCCTTCGGGCGGTTCGAGAGGATGGATCGGCTTCATCTGCTTGTCATCGCCAACGACAGTGACGTGGCCGTCGGGCGCAAGCTTGGTGAGACCGACAATGGCGTGCGCGACGTCGAGCTGCGACGCCTCGTCGATCAGGATGTGGTCGAACGTGCCTTTCAGCTTGGCGATCTGGTCGACCGTCGTTGCGACGATATGAATGCCCTGGCGCGCGAGCAGACTCTGATCGAGTGCGTTGCGCTGCGGGCTGTCGTCCGCCATCGACACGGCATAGTCGTGAAGCCGAAGATCCACTTTACCCAGGTTGTTGGTTGACAGTAGTCGCGCAAGGTTCACCCCATCCTGCAAGCCCCGCCGCCGCAACAGTTCCGGCAGCTTGCGGGCCACGTTGTCGATTGCCACCCAGGTGAAACCCATGATCGCGATCGAAAGAGGCCGGCGCTCCAGATGGGCCCGTTCGGCCAAGGCCATCAGGTAGGCTTGGGCGGTGCGGCTTTTGCCGGTCCCTGGCGGCCCCCACCACAACGCCAGCCGGCGCTCCACCGATTGACGGATGGCGCTGCACTGCGCCGTCGTCAGGCCCCCGATCACTTCATTCGCCGTTTGGATGAAGGGCGTGGCGTCTACGGCCATCGGGGTTGACGCCAGAACGTCGGCGTTCCAGATCATCTCGGCTGCGGGCGAATTGCTGGCGTTGGTCGGCTTGGCCTTGCGCACCCGGGTGACGCCCAGACTCGGGAAAAGAGGCCGATCGCGCGCCAGCGGTGGATGCGCGATCTGCTGGAGGGCCACCCTTAACTTCCACGTGAAGAAATCCTCGGAAACCGGATCCACAATGCCGAAGCGCTTCCGACTGCCATCCAGGTTCATATCAAGAAGACCCAGATCGATACAGGCTTCGAGCAGATCGTGGGGCTCGACCACGAGCAGCTCGCGACCTCGATCCAGCCGTACGATCGTCACGCGCATCGCATCACGCAGCAGCTTCCGATACTCATAATCCTTCGTCGGTAGCAGGGCTTCCAGCGCCGCCGAAGTCCGCTTGAATTGAGCGACAGTGCAGTGCTGGACGTTCGCCAAGTCGGACTCGGGCATGAAGGACCACAAGAAGTCGTCGGACTTGAGGCGCGCCTCACGCGAGCGTTCCGCCAGCTTGAAGACAAGCAAGCGAGGGGCATCAGGCCTCAGGCCCAGTGCGTCAAGGGCCTTCTCTCGCTCCGGTCCTTCGAGCACCCTCTCCACGCGTGCACTGTCGAAGCGCGCCTCGCGTTCGTGAGGGGGCATCGCCATCAGCAACTCGACCTCCAGTTTATGCGCGGCCGCCATGAGCCGCGCGTGCTGGAACAGGATCTGGCCGTCATCACCCACCTTGTCCACCCGGGCGATCCGCCGAAATACGCTACCCACCTGGGGTGCTTCTGCCTTCAGATCCTCGCCGAGCATCGACGTCAGCTTGGTCGCGACCCACATCGTCGCCCTCAGCTTGCGACGGACGACCTCACGCGTATTGTCCTGGTGCCACTGGTAATCGCGGTCCGCAAACGGCGAAGCCTTGTTCCAGATCTCATGGCCCCTTTCGGACGGGATCTGGTCGGACAACGGATCGCGGTAAAACTTGTTGACGTGAAACCACCACGGCTTTCCATCGGGTAGCACGCGCGAGGCCGCGTCGAGGTGGTTGGCCAGATCGATCACGCCGTAGTGGTGCGGGATCGGCGCCGCCATCAATCCGTTGATCGCATCCGACACGATGGTGATGGGCGACGCGCGCCCAAGAAAGTCAGGCTCCTCGAGCACCGATTCTGCCGGAAAGATCCAGGACATCAGGCTGACATCGAGATCGCCCATCGTAACCGGCGAATGGAGGCGATCGAGATGCCGCCCCATCACCCGGCACAGATGTTCGAACGTGAGCCGATCCCACAGGTAGAACTGGATCGACACGTCGCGCTGGCTGCCGCCGTGACTTTGATATCCGGCCAGCACCTCGACACGGGCTCGCTGGATATCCCGCACCATGTGCGTGAGCCAAGCAGTCAGATTGTCTCCCTCCGACTCCAGGGTTCGTTCCGGGACCAGCATGGCCACGTGGCCAAGCTTCAACTTTCGGCTGTAACGAGACCCCTCGGATTCGGTGTTGCGGGCCTCCGGAATGCCCGATCGGATCGAATACCCCAAGGCGAAGGTCAAACCGCTGCCTACGTCGAAATCGACGGAAACAGCCACCTGGATGTCGGAAAACCGGGGCAGGCAGGCCGACGTCCCCGCCCGATCCGGAATCATCGCCGGCGCCGGGTGCTCCAGGATCTGAGCGCGATCGCGCAGGACCGTGCGCTTAGCGCGCAGCGCTTGGTGCGACTCGAATGCCGAGTGCCCGGCGCTCAGGCGCCCTACGTCGGCGACGTTGGGAACGGACACGCTACGCAGCTTCCCGGCAGCACCTTCGGTCAGGCCCGCGATGCGACTGAGATGGCCGGTCGCTTCGGCGGTCGGCCAGCAATAGCGCGCATCACTCGGGGCCGCGGTCGACACCGCCAACTCGGTCTCCTCGTTGTCGTGCCGCGACCAACGGTAGCCCAGATAGTCGCACCCCGAGCACCGACTGGTGATGTGCCATTCCAGCGTCCGCCACTGCGCAGGCGCGAGGACCTCCCGCAGATCGATCGTGAGAAAACGCTGGATCCGTCCGATTACCACCTCTGGCGGCATGGTCTCCAGGTCGGACTCCAGCGCCGGCAGATAGCGGTGAAAATCTCGCTCAACGATGTGGTTCCTGTGGTCTTCGCGGTCGAGCTTCCAGATCGCCGAACCTTCGTGATTGCCGGGCCAGATCGCCGCTTCGGCCAGGACCACGTAGCGATCGTCGAAGCCATTGTCGATCAGCCACGCCGCCAGGGTCATGCCGTAGTAGGCGAGTTCAGCGAAATGCGAAGGCGACGGTTCACCCGCGATCTTGATGTCGATGATGCGGATGCCCAGGCGCTGATCAGTCGACGGAAGATCCTTCAGCAACCCGGAGGGAGTGACGACGCGGCGTTCAACGTCACCTGCGGGTCGTATTTGCAGAATGTCCGGCCGCAGGGCATCGAATGTCAGGCGTCCCCCGCCAGGGATGGCGCTGCCATCCTCAAGGTCAGCCAGATGGTGAGCCTGGCAGAACACCCCACCCTCGGCGACGTCGTACTGCGCTTCGATCGCGAAGGTATCGGCTGGGAGGTCATGGATGAGGTTGGCCAGGAAGGTCTTGGCGAACGCCGTCTGGTTGTTCCGCTCCTTCTCGGGTCCGTGCCGCACGCGACCCGGGAAGGTCGCGATGAGTTCCAGGTACTTCTCCTGTTCGTAGTCCTTGCCTTGTTCGGTAAGCAGCGCCAGACCAGGACGGCTCGTGTCCTTCTGCGGGACGTCGTGGGCCTGTCGATCGGATTCATGCAGGTACAGATCCAGACGCAGCCGCCGCCGGCAACCGGTCCGGATGTACTGAGAGATCACGCGCTTGCCCAACTGGTACACGAGCACCCCCTACTGACGGCACCGATCGTTATCTGTCGTCCCCTTGACCGTTCCCGATCGACGAGTGCAGTATGCGTTTACAGATTTTACAAATCAACATTGAACGTAATCTTTGAATTCACTGTATCGCCAGATTGAGGCCGTATTCGGATCGTCCGGTCGCCGCTGGAAGTCGGCCGCGGCGGATGCCTTGGGCATCTCGCGCCCCAGCCTTTACAAATACCTGGGGGCCGAAGAAGACGCACTCCCGCTCATCGTTCCGGGGGACATCAGGG
>JALRLM010000588.1 GCA_023254435.1 Hydrocarboniphaga sp. | reverse complement strand
TCTGGCGCGATCGTCGCGACGCCGTGCGCTTCATGGAGATCGATATCGCCACTGTGCTGCTGCTGCAGGCGGCGCAGGGCACGCACAGCGGTCGCGAGCAGTTGCAGGCGCTCGCCGCCACGCTGCAACAGCCCGCCGACGCCGTCGTCGATGCCGGCGCCCAACTGTTGTCGAGGCTTTATCGACAGCAGATCGTCCTGATCGACTGAACCGTCGTCCATCGCCGGCCGATGCGCGCGAATTTTGCGCGCAGAATCCGGTCCATCAGGGGTGATGACGATTCGGATACGACCGTAATGTTCACGGTCCATCAAATTCCATCGGGACCAGGACGGTCTCTCGCGGGGCTGGCGCTGCTGGTCCTGTGCGGCTGCGCCTCCAACGCCGGTCTCGATGCCACGCCGCTCAGGCTGCCCTCGCAGCTGGGCCAGAACCTGAACCCGCAACTGAGCATCGGCGGCGTGGTGGCCGATCGCGATCTGTCGCGAGACTGGTTCAACGGCCAGCTGAGCCTCAGCGGCCCGCTGCAGCTCATGCAATACCAGGCCGAATACGTGGTCGACGGCGGCGACGTGCTGTCGCGCATCGACGGCGCCACCGCCACGCCGCTGACCGCCGCGCCGATCAACTACGCCGGCGAGCTGCTCAAGCAGTCGATGAGCACCACGCTGCCGAGCCTGGCCGGCGGCGCGCCCAGGCTGAGCTTCACGAGTGTCGAAGGCAGTCGCTGGGACGGTCAGTCCGAAATCCAGCAGCGCGAGCAGAAAGCCACGCTGTCGTGGAACCCGGCGCCGCTGGGATTCGAGCTCGACTGGGCCGCGCCACGTCTCACCAGCGATGCCGCACGCCCGCTCGACTGCAGCCTGGGCGGCCGGCTCAGGCTGGGCCTGGCGCCGCTGGGCGCCCGCGATCAGTCGCTGAGCATGGGCGCGCGCAACTGCCAGGTGGATGCGCCCGCGCGCGTGGCCAGCGAACTCGGCGTCGACAGCTGGAGCACCAGCTGGCAGTTCGGCAAGCCACGCATGCGCCATGCGCTGAGCCTCACGCTGCTGGAGACCGCGCCGGCCACGCATGTTCACGACGAGGCCCAGGGCACGGGCTACGAGCTGCGCTTCGCGCAGACGCGCACGCAGGGCAGCTGGGTCGGCGATTCGGCCGTCGGCCTGCGTCGCGTCGACGACTTCGTCGGCAGCAGCGATCAGACCGTGTGGATCGCGCAGGCCAATCTGCGCCGGCAGATCCGTCGCATCGGCATCACCGCAGGCTGGCAGCGCGATGCCGATCCGCTGTGGTTCGTACCCGGCGTCGCCGCGCCGGTCGACCAGCTGGCGGTCGGACTCGATCTGCGCCAGCTGGTGGCGCAGCAGATCGGCGCCCACAACCTGCTCAACGCCAACCTGACCTACAGCTGGAATCGCAGCGACGATCCCGCGCTGGACGGCAGCGCCATCTACTGGAACCTGACCAAGGCCTGGTGACGGCCCGGCGAGCTCAGCCGCGCGCCAGGCTCAAGCTGCGCGACGCGGTCGAGTTCGCCAGCCCCAGGGCTTCGTTCAGAACCTGTCGGGCCTGCGCCCGCGCGCGATCCTGCAGTTCGGTCACCGCCGCGCCCAGGCGCGCCTCGACTTCGCGCTGCAGTCCCTCGCGCAGCTGGCGATCGGCCAGCTCGCGCTCGTAGCCCATTTCGGCATAGAGCGCGTCGGCGGCGGCGGCATAGCGTGCGGCGCTGGCCGGCAGGCCGCTGGCGGCTTCGACCGCGGCCAGGCGTTCGAGCGCCTCGGGCACCACGCGCGAAGCACCGACGTCCACCGCGATGCGGCCCGACTCGATGAACAGCGCACGCGCCGCTTCCAGCTGATGCTGGCGCAGCAGCGCCATGCCCGTGGTCGAAGCGCCGTGCGCCACGGCCTCGGTGGCGCCCAGTTCGCGAAAGATCAGCAGCGCCTCGGCACCGAGCCGCGCGGCCTCGTCGGCCCGGCCCAGCTCCATGAGCACGATGGCCAGGTTGTTGCCCATGCGCGCCTGGTCCCAGCGCCAGTCGTTGGCGGCGGCTTCGAGCAGGCAGGCGCGCAGGCGCGTCGCCGCCTCGTCGTAGCGACCGCGCTGCAGATCGAGCGTGGCCAGCTCGGTGCGCACGACGAAGCTGCGATAGACATCGCCGCTGCCCTGCGCGAGCCGGTACTGCTCGGTCATGAAATCTTCGGCAGCGCCGTAGTCGCCACGATCGCGCACGCTGGTGACGAGCTGCTTCAGCGCCTCGAGCTGCAAGGGCACTTCGCCGAGCCGGCGCGCCATCGCCAGCGCCTCGTGCAGCACGGGTTCGCTGCGTCCGGCGCCGGAGCCGCGCAGCAGGCGCCCGTAGCCGATCAGCAGGGCCGCGCGATCCACCGACGGCAGACCGCCGAGCGCGAGCGCGCGCTGCGCCCACAGCTGGCCTTCGCGCAGACGGCCGCGACGGATCCAGAACGGCGCCAGCGCGGCGGTGAGCCGCTGCGTGCGCTCGGTCAGCTGGTGGCGATAACCGGCCTCGAGCGCGGCGCGCAGGTTGTTCTGCTCCAGCAGCAGGCGCGCCATCCAGCCCGGCCCGCTGCCGGAGCTCAGCTGCGCGGCCGCGCTCTCGGCCAGTTCGATAGCCCAGTCCAGCAGGCGATGCTCAACCGTCTCGGCGTCGGGCGCCGAACGCTGCTTCTCCTGCGCGAATTCGCGCAGGGTTTCGAGCAGGTGGTAGCGCGCCTGCGACTGCTCGCCGTAGCTGACCATGGACTTGTCGACCAGCGCGACGAGTCGGTCGAGCACGCCGGCGTCGTCCTCGCAGTCGCCGCAAACCTGCTCGGCGGCGGACAGGTCCCAGCCATCGGCGAACACCGACAGGCGCTCGAACAGGCGGCGCTCGGCGCTCGACAGCAGTTCGTAGCTCCACTCCACGGTGGCGCGCAGCGTCTGATGGCGGGCGCTGAGGTCGCGCGCGCCGCCCGACAGCAGCGCCAGGCGATCGCGCAGGCGCGCGGCCAGCTCGGGCAGCGACAGCGCGCGGGCGCGGCCGGCCGCCAGCTCCAGCGCCAGCGGCATGCCGTCGAGCCGGCGGCAGATCTCGCCCACCGCCTGCAAGGCCGCCGAATCGAGGCGCAGCGTGGGCTGGTGCATCTGCGCGCGTTCGATGAACAGACGCGCGGCATCGCTGAGCTCCCCGCTTTCGGTCTGCGTCGCCAGCGGCACCAGCCGCACCACCTTCTCCTGCGACAGGCGCAGCGGCTCGCGGCTGGTGACCAGCACGCGCGATGCCGGATTGCGCAGCACCGCGGCGGCGATGGCGCCGGCGGCATCGAGCAGGTGCTCGCAGTTGTCGAGCAGCAGCAGCAGGTGACGGCCGGCCAGCGCCTCGGCCAGGCTGTCGAGCGC
Organism: Hydrocarboniphaga sp.; assembly: GCA_023254435.1. Lineage (GTDB taxonomy): Bacteria > Pseudomonadota > Gammaproteobacteria > Nevskiales > Nevskiaceae > Hydrocarboniphaga. The sequence goes on along the minus strand of JALRLM010000588.1, from coordinate 13,244 downwards.
CGACTGCCCGGCCTGCTCGGCGACGCCGAACAGGCTGGAGGCGACCCGCACGGCGGCGTCCGCATCGCCGACGCCGGCCAGTTCCAGTAGCCAGGCGCCATCGGCGTAGTGCGGCAGCACGTCGCCGGCCAGTTCCAGCGCCAGCCGCGTCTTGCCGACGCCGCCGGCGCCGACCAGGCTCACGATGGGATATTCGCGCAGCCACAGGCCCACGCTGGCGCGTTCGTCGCTGCGACCGATGAACGAGGTGCCTGGCCTCGGCAGGTTGTGGCGGCTCGCCGACAGCCCGCGCGGCGGCGGAAAGTCCGCGCGCAGCTCGACATGCGTGAGCTGGTGCAGGCGCTGCGACTCGGGGAAATCCTTGAGGCGGAACTCGCCCAGGTCGCGCAGCGCCAGGCCCGGTGGCAGCGCGCCGCCGAGCGCGGCCACGGTATCCGCCGACACCAGCACCTGGCCGCCGTGACTCGCGGCCGCCACGCGCGCGGCCTGGTGCACGGCCATGGCGATGTAGTTATCGCCATAGGGCTGCGCCTCGCCCGCATGCACGCCGATGCGCAGGCGGATGCGCGCCTGCGGCGGCCAGGGCTCGGCCTCGATGTCGCGCTGGATATCGAGGCTGGCCGCCAGCGCGGCGCCGGCATCGGCGAAGGCGCAGAAACAGGCATCGCCCTCGTGCCCGAACACCTGGCCGTCGTGCCGCGACACCGACAGCGCGACCAGCTCGCGATGGCGCATGACCCAGCGCGCGCTGTCGTTGCCGAGCCGCCGCAGCAGCTCGGTGGAGCCCTCGATGTCGGTCATCACGAAGCTGACCAGCCCGCGTGGCAGCGATCGGATAGGCGTCATAACGGCGGCATGGCGTGCGGGTGCGGGTGCGGTGCTAAAGACACCCGAAGCCTTCTCCAGATTCATTCAGTTTTGCGATCAAGCCCTCAGTCAGCTCTAGCGAAGGCGTGCTATCAACGCGCCTTCATTGAGCCAGCAAAGGGGATGGCGATGACGAACATTAGTGGATTCAAGGTCGATAAGCAGCCCGAGCAGGGGCCTATCAAGGTGAAGCCGCCCGTGACGCCCAACGGCGGACCGCCGTCCGGACCACCGGACAATCCGCCCAAGAAGAGCTGAAAAAGCCTTAGCGGCGCTCTGCTTGCACAGCCGGAACCGGCGGCAGGCATTGCGCCAGGTCCACGGCGCGCCGCTGCAGGTTGGCGCCGTCCAACGACCATGGGCTGATGCAGTCGACACGGCCGGCGACCTCGCCGGCCGTTCTCGTTTCCGAGCCCAGCGACCAGGCCAAAAGCCGGCCATCGTCCGCACCTGCGCTGTAGAGCGTGCCGCCATCGGCCGAAAACCCCACGCGCAGCGCAGCGCCCGCATGCAAGCCGATGTTGCGCAAGGCCAGGCCACTTTCGCTGTCCCAGAACTTCACCACGCCGTCGCTGCCGGCGGTGGCCAGAAAGCGGCTGTCGGCGCTGAAGGCGGCGTCGAACACCAGGGCGGTATGGCCGATGAAGTCCTGCAGGCGGCCCGTCGATGGCGTCCACACGGGCACGCCGAAGCGACCCGCGGCCAGCAGGGCCACGCGCTGGCCCTGGGGATCGAATCGCGCCCCGTAGCAATTGGTGGCGTCGCCCACGCGCACCGCCTTGCGCTCGCCGCCCACGAGCGGGATCCAGTTGACCAGCCCGCTGCGGTCCCGGGCCATCGCCACCAGAGCCTGCCCGTCGGGCGAAAACTGCAGGCAGCCGATCGGCGGCGCTTCGGCGCCACCGGCCAGCGGCGCATCCAGCAGCAGCCGGCGCGTCGCCAGGTCGATCACCTGCACATGCCGATCGACCGCCAGCGCGAGCCGGCGACCGTCGGGACTGAGGTCGAGCGCAAAGCGCGAATCGAGCCGGTATTCGGCCGGCGGCGCGGCCTCGCCGATCGTCCAGAGGCGCCCGGCGTTGCTGCGGTCCACGGCGAACAGGTGCTGCGCATCGTGGCTCAGCAGCAGGCCCGACCATGAACTCCCGGCCTGCGACAGGCGCTGCAGCAGGCGGCCGCTGGCCACCTCCCACAGCCCGATTTCGCCGTCGACGGTGGCCGCGGCGACACGCTTGCCGTCGGGCGTGCGCGCCAGCCGCGTGATGGCCGAGCGCAGGACGGCGAACTCGCCAGCGGAATCGAGCGTGTCCGGCGCCCACCAGCGCAGCACGCCGTCCTGCCCGCCACTCAGCAGGCGGCCGTCGGCCAGGGCGACGAAATCGACCAGGTTGCGCCAGTGCAGCGGTGCGGACGCCACACGCCGGCCATGCTGCCCCTGCCCCTGCGGACGAAAACTGGCGCCCCATTCGGCGATCTGGCCGTTGACATCGCCGATCAGCAGATGCTGCCCGTCGCGCGTGAACAAGGTGGCCTGCGCCTCCGACTCGTAGGCGAACAGGGGCTTGCCGCTTTGCACGTCCACCACCTGCACCGAGTGCTCGGCGACCTGCGCGAACTGCATACCGGAGCGTCGCAAGGAAAGCGCCCGACCCTGATTGTCCGGGTGGGCCTGTCCCGAATACAGCAGGCGTCCATCCTGGCTGCGCCAGACCCGCGTCCCATCTTCCGAAGCGGTCAGGAACTGCCCGGAGTCGCCCGCAAACTCGATCTTGCGAATCAAGCGCTGGTGCCCGCCGACGAAGGCGGGAATGGCCTCGGGCAAGGTCCAGGCACGCACTTCGCCGGTAACGCTGGCCGCCAGCAGACGACGATCGTCGCCGTCGAACTCGATCTGCGCCACCGCCCCCTGCAGACCCTGCAAGCGCCGTGGCGCCGCCGGGTCGTCGGGACTCGCCAGTATCACCTCGCCATTGCGCCGGCCCACCACCAGCCAGCGCCCGTCGCCGCTGTAGCCGGCCACGCTGGCACCGTCGATGCCCAGGTCGCGAAACCGGCCATCGGTCAGTGCCCATTCGCCCACCCGCCCGCCCGGCGCCACGCCGATCACGCTCTCGCCGCTGGCCGCGAACGGGGACGACGGGCAGGTGTACGCCTCCACCGGCACCTGCAGCAGACGGCGCCCCGTCTCCACCGACCACACCGACAGATGCCCTCCGGCCTGTTGCGTCTCCACCGAGATGAAGGCCAGCAGGCGACCGTCGGCACTCAGGTTGGGCGCGCAGTGACTGTCCTGGCGCCCGGGATCGGGCACCTCGAACTCGGCGACCCGCGCGCGATCGGCCAGCGACCACACCCGAATGCGGCCGTCGCCGTCGAGCACGGCGAGGCGGCGCCCGTCGGCGCTGCTGACCATCGACCAGATACGCCCGGCGCCCGGAATGATGGCCTCCAGCGCGTCGATGGGCTGCATGGCCTGGCGCAGCATGAAGCGCAGCGCCGGCGTGTCGACGCCGTTGGCATAGGCGGCCGACAGATAGACCGCGGCACGCATCGGCGCCTCGGCGAGCAGTTCGCGACGGCCGTTCTCGACCAGCCGCTCCAGCCACTGCGCGTGCTCGCGCTGCTCGTAGCGGCGCTGCTGCATGCCCAGCGCGCCCAGCGCCACCGAGAGCACGGCCAGGCTGCCGGCGCTCCAGGCCAGGCGCAGCTGCCACTGGCGGCGGCGCTCGCGCTGCAGCAGTTCGTCCAGGCCGACGCCGAGCAGGCCCGACAGCAGTTTCATGCGCACGCGGAACCAGCCGTCGCCGCCATGGCGCAGATCGGCCGCGATGGGCTCGACGCGCGCACCGTCGCGGGATTCGCGCAGCGCGGCGGGGAAACACTCGCGCGCCGGGTCGGCCGCGTTGGGCTCGCCGTCGACGATCACCGCCAGAATGCGATGGCCGCGCCCCATCTCGCGGAACAGTCGGATCTCTTCGTTGACCCAACGACTGGCCGCCGCCTGCGGCGAGCAGATCACGATGAGGAAGCGCGAGATGCCGAGCGTGCGATGCAGAAAGCCGCCGAGTTCGGCCGAACTGGGCAGTTCGTCGCGGTCGCGAAAGACCGGGAACAGGCGCCGCGGAATCTCGCCGGTCTCGGTCTCGCGGCCGACCAGCCGGCGCGGCACCCGGTAGCGCTCGATGGCGCGATGCACCGCCGTGGCGACGCGGCTGTCCTGGTGGCTGTAGCTGATGAAAGCCCAGTAACGGGTGTTGGACGGCTCCGCCAAGCGCTCCCCTCGTCGATCGCAGCGGCTAGACTCGCAGTCGCGCAGTGTGGGCAGTGCGGTTGCCCGCGTCCAGCGCATCGCCACGCGCAAGCTCGGGGGAGCTTTGGAATCATCCGGCGTCATCGATACCGATTCGGGCGATATTCGCCTGGACGATTGGTTGCAGCGCCGTCGTCGCTTCCAGCGCAGTGGCGCCGACGCCTGGTTCGTGCTGGGCGGCACCGGCCATCTGCTGCTGTCCGACGACGAGCAGATTCGCATCGGCGCCCACCTGGAAGGCCGCGTGCTGGCCGACATCGCACGCCAGCGCCACGCCGGCGGCATCATGATCATCACTGGCGCCGCGCCGGGCGCCGACCTGACCTTCAACCGCACGGCGATGGACTGGTTCCGCCGCGCCGGCGTGCCCTGCATCAGCGTGGCCCTGCTGGCGGTGCCACCCGAATGGCTGTTCCAGGACTGGCTGCTGCGCGCCCGCGCCGAGGGCCTGGACCTGGGCACCGAGGCCAAGACCCGCTGCCAGGCCGCCATCGACCACCTGCTGGCCGAGGCGCACTGGCGTGTTCGGCTCTATGACGACGAAAGCAGCACGGCCGACGCCGACCAGCACTCGCCCGATTGGCGCACCGAGCAGTACCGGCGCCTGGCCGCGGTGCTGGCCGAGCAGAGCGACATCCTGGTGGCGATGCTGCGCGGCCAGAACCTGCGCGAACCCGGCGGCACCGCCGAAGTGGTGGACTGGCGGCGGCAGATCCGCCGCATTCCGCCGCGCTTCACCACGCTGGAAGCCGGCGACGTCGAACCCGCCGGCCGGCGCCGGCCGCTGATCGTCATCGATCCCAGCGTGCCCTTCGGCATCGCCGGCACGACGGCCGAAACCGCACCGGGCGACGGCGACGAAACCCAGGTGCTGGCGCAGGCCGAGGACGCCATGCGCAACGGCAACGACCTGCGCTGCCACGACCTGCTGTCGCGCGCCTTCAAGCGCGGGCTGCGCTCGCGGCGCATGGAGTACCTGCGCATCCTCACGCTGGCCAACGTCGGCAACACCAGCCTCGCGCTGGAGCAGTACCGCGGCCTGGTGCTGGCGCCCGACGAACTCAACGAGGACTGGCTGGCGCTGCAGGGCCGCCTCGAAAAAGACCTGGCGCTGGCGGCCAGCGGCACCGAGGCGCGCCAGCACTTCCTGCATTCGGCTCAGGCCTACGCGAGTGCCTTTCGCATCTGGCGCGGCGCCTACAGCGGGGTCAACGCGGCATCGATGTACCTGATGGCCGGCGACGCCGCGCGCGCGCAGGAACTGGCGCTGGAGGCCCGCGCGGCGCTGCCCGACGAGATCCCCGAGAACGAATCCGAGCGCTTCTACCGCTACGTCACCGAAGCCGAGATCGCGTTGCACCTGGGCGACACTGCGCTGTGCCTGTCGCGCATGCGCCAGGCCGACACGGTGATGGTCAACGACGTGGTGCGGCGCGGCCGCACGCTGCGCCAGATGGGCCGGCTGTGCGAGCGTCTGCACATCGACGACGTGGTGCTGTCGCCGCTCAAGCTGCCGCCGCTGGTGCTGCTGCGCCGCGACACCGCCTGGTGCGAGGCGCTGACGGTGGCGGCCGAGCTGCCGGTGGAACTGGGCCAGCACATCGCCTCGGGCGCGCTGGTGTTCCTGAGCATGCTCGATCCGCTCGACCTGCCGCTGGCCGAGGCCCTGCTCGATCGCGGCGTGTTCCTGTACCCGGCGCTGCAGCAGCCGATCAAGGAGGCGCAGGCCAGCTGGGCGACGCGCTGGGGCGACGTCGCTGCGCAGCGGCTCACCGACATCCTCGACCGCGCCCAGCGCGTGGCCATGGTGCCGGGCTTTCTCGACGAGGAGTCGGCCTGGTGCGCGCACGAGGTCTACTCGACCGCGCTGGGCGCCTCGCTGCTGACCGCGCGCCGGCTCGGCTGCCAGTGGCGGCTGATGTCGATCCGCGTGGAAAGCGGCCGCATCGTCTGCGTGCACCTGGACACGCCGGCCACCAAGCTCGAGGCGCTGGGACATCGCCTGCAGCCCAGCAGCGTCGACGGCATCGCCGGCTTCGCATTTCCGCGCCCGAACCGGCGCATGGTGGGCATCCTGTTCGCCGACTTCGCGGGCTTTCGCCGCATTCCCGATGCCGAAATGTCGCGCTTCTGGCGCGAGATCATGGGCGCCATGACCGCGCGCCTGCGCGTCTACGGCGAGCGCGTGCTGTTCTCGGCCACCTGGGGCGACGCTCTGCACGTAATCACTGCCGACGCCACCAGCGCGGCCGAGATCGCCGCCGACATCCAGCAGTCGGTGGAAGAACGTCGCGGTAGCCAGGACGGCCTGCTCTCGGAGCTGGAACTGCGCGTGGCCACGCATTACGCCCCAGTGTTCGAGGAGCGCCACCCGGCCAACGACAGTCGCATCTTCTACGGCTCGCAGGTGTCGTTCGCCGCGCGCATCGAGCCGGTGACCCCGCCCGGCACCATCTTCGGCTCCGATGCCTTCGTCGCCCGGCTCATGCTGGAATCCCCCGAGCGCTTCTCGGCCGAATACGCCGGCGAGCTGGAGCTGGCCAAGAAATACGGGGCGCACCCGCTGTTCGCGGTGCACCGGCGCGCCTACCGCTGAGACGGTGCCGCAAGGCCCGCCGCTGAGCGCGGCGGCCCGGCGCGGTAAAATCGCGGATGCGTAGCGCCTCCCGCCCCGACAGCACCGAAGAACGCCTGGCCGACTGGTTCGTCCACGGCGTCGAACCCGACGATGTTCCCGCCTTGCATGCGCTCATCCGCGCACGACCGGCCATTCAGTCGCTGAGCGCACTGTTCTCTGGCACCGAGGCCGCGGTGCTGGTGCGCCTGCTGGTGCTGCGCGAGCTGGGGCGACGCGGCGGCGATCCGTTCTTCGAGGCCGGCGAGCTGCGCGCGCAATTTCCCTATCTGGACGAGGCCAAGCTCAATCATCTCATCGGCCGTCTGCGTATCAACGGTCTGCTGGCCTGGGATGCCGAGACTTCGCGCTACAGCGTCAGCCCGCTGGGGCGCATGGTCATCGCCGCGCTCTCGGGCCTGCTCAAGTTCGACGACGACGGCGAAGGCGCAGAACTGGGCTACCTGGCCGCGCAGCTTGCTGGCAGCGGCGCGATCGGCTCGGTGCAGGAAGACGAGCTGCAGCACCTGCTGTCGCGATTGGTGGAACTCAAGGACGAGTTCGAGCGGGCGATCCTGTCGGGCTCGGAGCATCGCATCCGCAGCGCCGAAACCAAGCTGGCCTCGGTCTGGAACTGGGTAGACAAGGGCAGCGACATCCTGCGCCGCATCATCGACGAGACCGAACTCGAAGGCCCCACGCATCGCGCCGCCCAGCGCATCGGCCAGGTGCAGAGCGAACTGCTGCGCATGAGCGGCGCCTTCCAGCGCGCGCTGAACCAGATCGAAAGCCAGAAAGTGCATCTGGGCGCAAGCGGGTTGTCGTCTGCGGATGTTTCGGCCTGGCTGCGCGGACTCGACCAGAGCCGGCTGGTGGCTATCACCGAGGGCGCGGTGTCGCCGGTGCCGGACCTGAGCTTCGTGCTGGGTGACATCGCCCTCGATGCTGCCGAGTACGAGCTGATCGACAAGCTCATCCCCGACAAGCTCGACGCCAGCCTGCCCGACTCCACCGATGCACCGCTCAGCGAAGGCGTGGAACTGGAGCCTCCCGACTACGCCGAACTCGAACACTGGCGTGACGCCCTGCGCGTGGCGCCCGACGGCTGGCCTCTGGCCGAAGCCGTGCCGCTGCGCGACTACGAACTCTCCAGCTATCGCCTGTCGCTGCTCGCACTGATCGGCGATCGCGAATCGGCGACGCTCGACGGCCCGGTGGCCGATCTCGCGCGTCTGACGAGCCGGCCGCACTGGAGCGGCCACACGCTGCACATCGGCCGCGACGGCGTGGCCGAGATCAGCGAAGGCCATCTGCGGGCACCGCTCGCGGACACCGAAACCGAATCACGGAAAACGAATGGAAACTGAGCTGCAAACCCTGGTGGCGCGCCTTTGCGCGCATCGCGTGCTGCCACGCACCGATGCGCAGGTGAAGCGCGCACTGACCGACGATCTGTTCTACAAGGCCCTGGCCGAGCGCCTGACCGCCTGCGGGCTCGAGCTGGTGGAGCACCCCTATGCCGACAACGTCTGCCTGCGCGTGCGCCGCGACATGGAGCATGCGGTATTCGGCGGCGAAGACGCCTGGTTGTCGAACAACATCGGCCTCAAGCGTGATCAGGTCGCGCTGCTGGTGGTGCTATGGGCTCTGCTGATCCTGCCCAAGCGCTCGCGCCAGCATGACCGCCGCGATGCGCCCGACACCCAGCGCCAGAACGAGATGTTCGCAGTCGAAAAGCCGCTGCCGACGGCCTCGGACATCGGCATCAACGTGGCCGAGGCAACGCTGATCGCCGACTTCGGCGACCGCCTGGGCGGCAAGGCCCGCATCAAGAACTTCGGCCTGCCGATGCTGTCGCGCCTGGGCTTCATCGAGCGTCGCGACGGCCGCATCTTCGAAGGCCCGTTGCTCGACCTCGCCCTCGACTACGGACGCATGGCGCCACGCATTCTCGACGGCACCCTGTCCGAACTGTTCGGCGGACTGGCACAGCCATCGGTCGACGAGGACACATTCAACGAAGAACTGCTTCCGGAGAGCGAAGACGATGTTCAGCTTCCATAAGCTCGAAATCGTGCACTGGGACTGGTGGGAGCGCTTCACGCTGCCGCTGGACGCCAACATCGTCACCGTCGTCGGCCCCAACGGCTCGGGCAAGACCACCCTGCTCGACGCGCTACGCGTGCTGCTGACCATTCCCTGTAGCAACGGCCGCGACTACAAGCGCTATGTGCGCCGTGCCGACCGTCCTTACGCCTGGCTGCGCGCGGTGGTTAGCAACCCGCGCCGGGCCAACGGCCAACTCGCCTTCTGGCCGATCACCGATGAGCGCGTGACGCTGTTCTGCCGCATTCGCAAGGATGGCGGCGAATGGAAGCGCAGCTACGGCATCGGCCGCGGCGACGTCAGCGTGGAGAACGCCGAAAGCGCGGACGCGGTGAACTGGATCGGCCTGCGCCAGTACGAATCGCAGCTCGAAGGCGCCGGCCTGACGCGCGCGATCAAGCGCGTGCTGGCGCTGGACCAGGGTCACACCGACAAGCTCTGCGAACTCAACGGCCGCGAATTGCTGTCGCTGGTGTTCGAGGTATTTGGCGACAAGGACGTGCTCGACAACTACCAGAAGGCGCGCGACGACCAGATCGCCTGCCAGCGCGAGCTCGACGAGCTGACCGTGCAGCTCGCCAGCCTGCACACGCGGCTGCGCGCGGCCGAGGCCGATGTCGCCTCGTTTCGCGAGTATCAGCGACTGTTTGGCGAACTGGCCGATCTCACCGCGCAGTGGCGGCCGCGTGTGCTGCTGGCCGAGCTTGCCGACAGCTTGCGCGGCAGCCGCACGCACCTGACCGGCAAGCGTCGCGAGCAGCGCGAACTGCAGCGCATGGTGATCGAAACCCAGAGCACGCACGCAACGCTGTCCGTTGAGCTGCAACAAGCCACCGAACTTGAAACCACCAGCAAATCCGAACTCGACCGTGCGCAGAGGGCCGAGAAGGAGTTCGGCCGGCAACTGCGCAAGCCGCAGGGACTTGTCGACGAACATCAGCGCCTGCTCGAGCGTGCAGCGCGCCAGGCCGAAGGCCTCGACGTGGACGCCGCGACGCGCGAACAGAACAAGCTGTCACGCCGCGGCTACGAGCTCGATGCGCAGATCGAAGCACTGGGCCGCGAACGCGACGAACTGCGTCAGCGCGTCTCCGCGCTCGAATCGGGCCGCAGGCCCGAGCCAGCCGAAGTCGTGGCGTTTCGCAGTGCGCTGCAGAAGGAGGGCATCGCACATCGCATGCTCGCCGACATCGTCGAGATCAACGACGAAACCTGGCAGGGCGCCATTGAAGCCGTGCTCGCCGGCGTGCGCCAGCTGGTACTGCTGGAGAAGCCCGAGGATCGAGCTCGTGCCTGGAAGCTGGGCGAGCAGCATCGCTATCGTCACTATGTGGTGCCCGATCGGGCTCCCGTGCCGCCAGCCCGCAGTGGCTCGCTGCTGGAATGCCTGCGCTTCACTGCCGATCCACCGACCTGGCTGGCGCGCCTGCTCGACGGCATCCAGCGCGTCGACAGCACCGACGATGGCGCCAGGCTGCCCGAGGGTCAGGCCTGGATCACCCCGCGCGGCTATCAGCGCGAACGCCGCGGCGGCCGTGACATTTCCGTATCCGATGCACACTTCGGCCGCAATGCCGCGGCACAGGCACGCACGCGCCTGCTCGAGATCGAAGACGAGGCCGCCGGCCTGCGCGAGGCGCGTCAAGGCGTCGCGCAAAAACTCTCGGCGGTGCAGATGGCGCTGGCCGGCCTGGACGCGACACGCGAGCTCGCTGCGCGCGCCGCCGAGTTCGAGGCCGCAGCGGCCGAACTCGATCGGCTGACGGCCGAAGCCAGCGCGCTGGAGACCGCCCGCGCCGATGCGGCAAACCGTTATTTCGACGCCGTGGAGCGCGCCAAACCGCTCAGCGCGCAACATGCTCTGGCAGAAGAAAAACTGCAGCGATCGCGCGAAAGTGCCCGGCAGGTGGATTTCGACCTGCACAAGACCCAGCGCGCCTATGCCGATCTGGTGCTGTCCTGGCGCTCGCTGCGCGTCGGCAAGCCGGTGGCCTGGCGCTCGGACGCGGGCCTTGCCGAGACGCGCTCACGCTTCGAGTCATCCGCCGCCGTCGAACGCGAGATCGAACGCCAGGAGAAACGTCGCGCCGACACGCAGTTCGTCACCGATCCGCAGTGCCTGCCGTTGCGCGACAAGCTCGCCACCGAACACAGGCAACTGGAGTCGCGCATCGACGACCAGCACGTGCATCTGGATCGCGCTCGCAACAGTACCGACCGCGCCCGCGCCACTTACATCGGTGTGCTGCGCGCCACGCTGCGCCGCTACGCCACCAACCTGCGGTCGCTCGGCGCACTGGCCGGCATCGACGTCGAGGTCAAGCATCCGGAGCTGTCCAACGATGATCTGTCGCTTTCGCAGGCGCGGCTCGAAGTGCAGTTCAACTTCGACCAGAAAGGCATGATCGGCCTCAACGACGGCGAGGCCAGCGGTGGCCAGCAGGTGATGAAGTCGATGATCCTGCTGGTTGGCCTGATGGCCGAGGACGACAAGGGCGGAGGCTTCGTCTTCATCGACGAGCCTTTCGCACATCTGGACATCTTCAACATCGACAAGGTCGGCGCGTTTCTGCAGGCCACGCGTGCGCAGTACATCGTCACCACGCCGAACACGCACAACGTCAACGTGTTCAAGCCCTCGGAACTCACGCTGGTGACGCAGAAGAAGCGCGGCGGCATGAGCTTCGCGCCGCCGATCGCGTTCCTGCGCCGTGCGGTGAACTGAACAAATGAGCGAGGCGGACTGGTCATCCGCCGATGCGCGCGGCATTCGCACGCGCCGGCTCGACGTGGGTGCGAAATCGACGCTGCGCGGCAAGCGTCAGCGTCGAGCCGATGCGCTGAACCCGGAAGCCTGCGCCTTCTGGCCCGAGGACTGGCGCGGGCTCACGCGCGAATGGCTTGCGCGTGGCGAGGCTCCGCAATGGAGGACCTTGCTCGGCATCGCCGGCCCCGGGCGAGCCGCGATGGCGCCCGAGTTGCTCGATGCGCTGCTCGACGGCGGCTGGATCACGCTGGACGAGAAGCGCGAGGACGGCCGCTGGGCGCCGATACGAGCGACTTTTCGTGAGTTCGAGCGTCTGCGCGAACGCCTGGGTTTGCCCAATAGGCAGCAGCTCGCCGAGCAACGTCAGGCCCTGCTCGAGGCGCACTTCGACGATGTGGCGCTCGAAGCCGCCATGCAAGGGCTGGCCGCAATGTCGGCGGCGCTGGCGATCCGTCGCCATGCACTGCTCGAAGCGCTTGCGAGCTGGATCGCAGATCAGCGCAGCGGTACGCGCCGCGACTTTGCGCTGCATGCCAGCGGCAATACCAAGGGCATAGCCGACGCCGACTGGAACTGGCTGGCCAGCAGCCTGACGCTGGCCGACTATGGCATCGAAGCGCATACGCCACTGCTGCTGATACGCGCGCCACTGGGCATCACCGCCGTCCCCGATTTAGTCGGCCTGAGCCCGGCGACGATCGCCGCAGGCATCGGCCTGCAAGGCAGCGTGCTGCGCTGGCGGCTGGTGGAGAATCGCACCAGCTTCGAACGTGCAGCCCGCCGCTACGGCCATGAGGACGGCGTGATCTGGCTGCCGGGCTATCCGCCCGAATGGTGGAAGCAGAGCGTGGCGCAGTTGCTCAGCCGGTATCCGGCGCCCGCCTGGATCGCCTGCGATCCAGACCCGGCCGGCATCGAGATCGCGCTGGCCGCTGGCGCGCTGTGGCAGACGGCCGCTCTGGCCTGGCAGCCCTGGCGCATGGAAGCCGCTGCGCTGGATCAGCTGCGCTCACGCAAGCCACTGACCGACGACGATAGAAGCCGCCTGTTGCGGCTGCTGTCCACACCGCTGCACGCCGGCCTGCGCGCACTGGCCGAGACCATGCTCGAGCGCGGCGAAAAAGGTGAGCAGGAGGGGCTCGGGGATTTGTAGACCGGCTTTGCCGCTTGTGGACAGCGGCCGGGGCCGAAGCCGTCGAGATCGTGGACGATCATTGAAGAACGGGCCGCATGCATCGTGGAAGCATTGACCACGACAAGGCATGCGGCCTCACCCCGGTGAGTTTCTGCATGAGGATTTTCTGCCCCCTGCATGCGATCTGCGCGTGGCCGACATTGCCAATGGCAGGCGCAAGATCGCGCCCGCCGCCTGGGGCCAAGCCCGCTAAGCCGCTACAATCCGCGCCCGCCGTTTAGCCGTCCCGACACCATGTCCGCCGTTCTCGAGCAGGCGCAGAAGCGCCGCACCTTCGCCATCATTTCCCACCCCGACGCGGGCAAGACCACGCTGACGGAGAAGCTGCTGCTGTTCGGCGGTGCGATCCAGCTCGCCGGTACGGTGAAGGGGCGCAAGGCCAGCC
>JALRLM010000371.1 GCA_023254435.1 Hydrocarboniphaga sp. | reverse complement strand
GCGGCCTGGTTGATGTCGACCATCACGGCGCGGATGCCGTTGACGGCGCAGACCTGCGCGATGCCATTGCCCATGGTGCCCGCGCCGATGACGCCGATCGTCTGCAAGCTCATGCCTTGATTTTCCTGCACTGGTCTGTCGTTGTTCGGCGCCCGGCGAAGCAAGCCACGTATCGCGGGCGCGCGTGGAGGCCGACAGTGTAAGAACCCCGCTGCCGCGGACGAATGTCGAAAAGCGCCAAGTCCGCTGGAACATTCCGACACTTTGAAACCGCCGGGGTCACACCGACTGCAGTGGCGGAAAGCGCCGTGAGGCCTGATCGAATCCGAGTCTTGCGCGCCGCCGCCGCGCTCGCATACAGTGCGCCCGCTTCAGGTGCCTCGCCGCCACTCGGCAGCGGGGTTAAACGGGAAGCCGGTGCGCGTGGACTCCAAGGGTTCATGCAATGCCGGCGCTGCCCCCGCAACGGTAAGCGAATCGGAACCGGCAACACGCCACTGTGCCTCGCGCGGCATGGGAAGGCGCCGTTTCTTCGTCGCGAGCCCGGATACCGGCCTGTCGCAGATCGAAGGCTCGCGGTGGGCGAGGCCGGTGAACCGTCGTTGCGGCCGCGTGCCGCACGCGGTCCGTGCCGCCTGTTCCACAGCGAGTCTTCTCCACTTCGACAACGCCGGGCGCGTGGGGCGCCGGCAGGGGAGACTGCATGCCCGTCACCGGGGTTCCGACCGCTGTTGATGCACCGCGACTGCCGTCGCGATTCGTACTTCGCTCGCCGTTCGCCGCGCTGCTGGCGCTGTGCGCCACACCGTCCTGGGCCGACGCGACCACCGGAGCCACGCAGGTCGTCGACGCCGTCGACCTCGACGCGCTCATCGTCACCGCGAGTCGCGGCAGCGAAACCCTGGGCCAGTCGCTGGCCAGCGTCAGCGTGATCACACGCGACGACATCGAGCGTCTGCAGGCGCAGGACTTGAGCGACCTGTTCGCCGGCCTGCCCGGCGTGTCCATCGCCAACAACGGCGGCGTCGGCAAGTCCACGTCGCTGTTCCTGCGCGGCACCGAATCCGATCACACGCTGGTGATGCTCGACGGCATCAAGATCGGCTCGGCCACCTCGGGCTCGGCGGCTTTCGAGCAGATTCCGGTCGACCAGATCGAGCGCATCGAGATCGTGCGCGGGCCGCGGTCGAGCCTGTACGGCTCGGAGGCCATCGGCGGCGTGATCCAGATCTTCACGCGGCGCGGATCGGCTGGTGGCGCGGCGCAGCCCTTCTTCGCCATCGGCGCCGGCAATCGCGGCAGTTCGCGTGCCGAAGCTGGCCTGCGCGGCGGCATCGGCACGGCGGGCTGGTACAGCCTGGGCCTGGGCGCGCGACGCACCGACGGCATCGACGCGCGCCCGAGCACGGGCGAGCACGATCGCGATGGTTTCGAGAGCCTGTCGGGTTCGCTGGCCGGCGGCTGGCGCTTCGCGAACGGCACCGAGCTGTCGATCAACTGGCTGCGCGCACAAAGCGAAAACGAATACGACGGCAGTTCGCAGAACCAGGCCGACAATACGCAGCAGACGCTGGGCGCGAACCTGAGCGCGACGCCGCTGGCGCACTGGCGCCTGCTGCTCAACGCCGGACAGAGCCGCGACCTGTCGGACAATTTCCGCAACGGCAGCGCCGTCGGCGCTTTCGACACGCGGCGCGACTACGCAGCCTGGATCAACGAGATCGACGTCGCTGCGGGGCAGCAGCTCAGCCTCGGTGCGGACCATCAGCGCGACCGCGTCGGCGGCAAGACCGACTATGCCGAAAACGATCGCCGCAACAGCGGCGTGTTCGCACAGTATCGCGCGCAGCTCGGTGCGCACGACGTGCAGGCCAGCCTGCGCCACGACGACAACGAGCAGTTCGGCGGCCGCGAAACCGGAGGCCTGGCCTATGGCTATCGCATCGGCCCGGCGCTGCGCCTGGGCGCGTCCTACGGCACGGCGTTCAAGGCGCCGACGTTCAACGAGCTGTATTTTCCGAACTACGGCAATGCCGATCTCGATCCCGAGCGATCCGACAGCATCGAGCTGTCGGCTTCGGGGGCGATCGGCGTGGCGCACTGGGCCGTCAATGCCTTCGAAACGCGCGTCGACGACCTGATCGCCTACGACGCCGACATCGAAGCGCCCAACAACATCGATGAGGCGCGCATCCGCGGCGTGGAGACGCAGCTCGGCGCGCGCATCGACGATCTGCGCGTGCAGGCCGCCTGGACCTGGCTCGATCCCGAAAACCGCGCGCCGGGTGCCGACAACGGCAAGCTGCTGCCGCGCCGTGCGCGCAGCAGCGGCCGCGTCGACCTGGACTACGATTTCTCGCGCTATGCCGTCGGTGCCAGCGTGTTCGCGGCCGGCAAGCGCTACGACAACGTCAGCAACAGCAGCGAGCTGGGCGGCTACGCCACGCTGGCGCTGCGCGCCGAAGCGCAGCTGTGGTCGCCCGGATGGCGCCTGCAGCTGTCGGGCAGCAATCTGCTCGATCGCGACTACGAAACCGCCGCCACCTACGCGCAGCCGGGACGCAGCTACTTCGTGACGCTGCGCTACACGCCGCCAGTCTGACCCCGTCTCTGCCGGCGCTCGCGGCGCCGGCATCACCAGGAGTTCCCATGTCCACGTCTCATCGCGGGCATCGCCCCGCTGTTGCCCACGGTTTGCTCGCCCTCGGCCTCGTGGCCGTGTTTGCCGACATCGCGCGGGCCGAAGACGATGTCGGGACGCGCGAGGCGGGTACCGCGCAGCTCGACGAGATCGTCGTCATCGGCAGTGCACCGCAGGTCGACGTGCTGTCGCTCGATACACCCAATCTCACGGGATCAAGACTCGGCCTCGATGCGCGCGACCTGCCGGCCAGCGTGTCGGTGGTGACCCGCGAAATGATCGAACTGCGCGGCGCGCGCACCGCGCTGGAGGCCATCGAATCGGCCGTCGGCATGAGCGGCGGCACTTCGGTGGGCTCGATTCCCAACTACGCCACGCGCGGGTTCACGGGCAACGACATCACCGTGATGCGCGACGGCATCCGCCAGAACACGGCTTCGCAGTCGGCGCGTCCGCTCGATGCCTTTCTGTTCGATCGCATCGAAGTGCTCAAGGGGCCGGCCTCGCTGCTGTATGGCGAGGGTGCGGTCGGCGGTGCGGTCAACTACGTGTCCAAGCAGGCGCCGACCGAACATCGTGGCGAAGCGCAGTTCAGCGCCGGCTCCTGGGACAGCTATCGGGCGGCGGCCGGCGCGGGTGGTCCCACGGGTGTGCAGAACCTGTACTTTCGCGCCGACGCCTCGACTTCCCGTCGCGGCGGCTACGTCGATAACAGCGATTCGCGCTACGACGCCCTGGCCGGCGAACTGCGCTGGCAGCCCAGCGCCGACACCAGCCTGCGCCTGAGCGGTACGGTGCTGGCCGACGAGACGCTGAGCTACTACGGCACGCCGCTGGTCTACGACGCGGTGATCGCGCAGGACGGCACGCAGAGCGTGCGCCGCGCCAGCACCGCCACCGATCGTCTCGTCAACGCGCGCATCGAGCCCGGCACGCGCCGCAACAACTACAACAACGGGGACAACTTCGCCGACGGCAGCAACAGTTTCTGGCGTGCCATCGCCCAGACGCGACTGTCCACGCACTGGACGTTGCGCAACGAAACCTATTTCGCCACGCAGCGCCTGGACTGGCGCAACACCGAAAGCGCGGTGTGGAATCCCGAGACGCAGCTGGTGGATCGCTCGAGTTTCCTGCTGATCTATCGCGACGACGAGCAGATCGGCAACCGCCTGGACCTGAGCTGGGAGGGCAGCCTGCTCGGCATGAAGAACCAGTTCCTGATCGGCGGCTTCTACGATCGCAACGACCAGGATCGCAACAGCGGCCAGAGCGGCGTGCCAGGCTCGCCGACGCCGGCCAGCGTCACGCTGCACGACTTCGATCCGGGCTACGGGCCCGACGTTCGCGCCTCCAGGACCGTCGGCGTGCTGACGCGCAACACCGCGATCTACGTCGAGGACGTGCTGTCGGTGGGCGAATCGCTCAAGCTCGTGGGTGGCCTGCGCTACGATCACATCGACGTCGAGCGTCGCTCGTATGTCGGTGCCGAGCCCTACGACAAGCGCTATGAACCACTCACGGGGCGCTTCGGCGCGGTCTATGCGCTGACACCGGCCGTCAACGTCTACGCCAGCTACAGCCGCGCGGCGCAGCCGGTGTCGCAGCTCGTGAGCCTCAACGCCTCGCAGGACGATTTCAGCCTGCAGAAGGGCCGGCAGTACGAAGTCGGCATCAAGGCCAGCGCCCTCGGCGGTCGCGCCAGCATGACCCTGGCGCTGTTCGACATCGAGAAGAACGATCTGCTGACCTCGACCATCGTTGACGGCACGCGCATCAATTCGCAGATCGGCGCGCAGGTTTCGCAGGGTGCCGAACTGGCGCTGAGCCTGGTGCCCGCCAGGGGCTGGCAGATCGACGCCAACCTCGCGCCGACCTGGACGGCCGAGTACGAGGACTTCAACGAAAACCTCGGCACCGGCGTGATCTCGCGCGACGGCAACACGCCGCCCAACGTACCGAAGATGGTGGCGGGGCTCTATCTGATGCGCAGCTGGCCACAGTGGAGCCTGCAAGGCGGCCTGCGCTACATCGGCGAGCGCGAGGCCAACAACAACAACGGTATCCAGCTGGCCGACTATACCGCGCTCGACGCGGCGATCACGCGGCGCTGGAAGAATCTCAGCCTCACGCTGCGCGGTCGCAACCTGACCGACGAGCGCTACGCCGAGTGGTCGTCGGCCGGAGGGCTGATGCTGCGCATGGCCGATCCGCGCTCGGCCGAACTGGGCATGCGCCTGACTTTCTGAGCCCGGCGGAGAACACGCGATGCAGCTCAAATGGAAGCGTCCGCTTTACCTGTTCCACCGCTGGGCCGGCATCGTGCTTTGCGCGTTCTTCGCGCTGTGGTTCGTCAGCGGCGTGTTCATGATGTACGTGGAGTTTCCGCAACTCGACCGCGACGAGCGCCTGGCGGGCGAGCCGACGCTGGATTTCTCGTCGGCCCGACTGGGACCTGGCGAGGCCGTCGCCAGGATGCGGGCCGGCGACTTCGATACCGTGGGCACGCCGTTACGTAACCAGGCGCGCGTCGTCGACGATGCGCAGGCCGAAGTGGTGGCGAGCAGCCTGAGCGCGCTCATGCGCGTGGACACGACGACATCGCAGCCGGGCTATCGCCCGCTGTATCGCGTGCAGATCGCCGGCGCCGCACAGCCTCGCGTGGTGGACGCGCGCAGCGGTGCCGTGCTGCCGCGTGTGGAGCGTGATCAGGCCGGTGCCATCGCCGCGGATTTTGCGCGGCGCGCCTGGCCGGAGACACGGGCGACACCACGCTATCTCGATACCGTGCAGACCAATCAGTGGGCCGTTTCCTCCGCGCTCAACCCGCATCGTCCGCTGCATCGATTCGCGCTCGACGACGCGGTCGGTACCGAGTTGTATGTGTCCTCGTCGACGGGCGAGGTGGTGCGTGACAGCACGCGCTGGGAGCGCGTGCTCAATTATCCGGCGGCGGTCACGCACTGGCTCTATCCGACGCTGATCCGTCGCCATCCCGACGCCTGGGCCTGGATGGTCGACATCCTCGCGGGCGCCGGCACGCTGCTGGCGGTGTCGGGCATCTGGATCGGCCTGTTGCGCATCAAGCGGCGGCCCAAGCCCGGCAAGTCGCGTGTTCCGTATCGCGGGCTGATGCGCTGGCATCACATCGGCGGGCTGGCCTTCGGCCTCGCCACGCTGACCTGGGTGCTCAGCGGCCTGCTGTCGATGAACCCGGGCAGGTTCAATCCGCCACGCTCGCCGTCGCCCGCGCAGTCGCAGGTCTACGGCGGCAAGTCGCTGACGCCATCGGATTTCGACCTGCCGGATTTCGGTGTCGATGGGGTCGAAGCCGAGGCCCATCACTATCTGGGACAGGCGTTCTGGCGCGTCACGCGCCGCGATGGCGGGCAGGCACTGATCGCCGGTAACGGGCAAGCGCGCGTCCGGCCCGACGCCGGGACGATGCGCGAGCGAGCTGCGCAGTTGCTGCCAGAAGCGCCGCTGCTGCAGGTGGAAACGCTGACGCGCTACGACGACTACTACTACACGCGACATCCTGAACGCGCCTCGCATCCACTACCGGTGCTGCGCGTGCGCTTCGGCGACGAGGCGAGCAGCTGGTTTCATCTCGATCCCGCCAGCGGCGTCGTGCTCGACCGCAGCACGCGCGTCAACCGGGTCTATCGCTGGCTCTACAACGGCCTGCATTCCTGGGACTGGTGGTGGTTGTGGCAGCACCGGCCGCTGTGGGACATCGCAGTGATCGCGTTCTCGCTGGGCGGCTTCGCACTATCGATGACGGGCGTCATCGTCGGCTGGCGGCGCCTGCGCCACGACGGTCGCCCGTCGGCCGTCGACAGGCTCAGCGCGGCCTCAGCGCCTCGCCCTCGAACACGACGCCGGCCCAGCCCGTCCGCATGAAGTTGCGGATGTTCTGGTGATCGGCGGCGTCGGGGTGTTGCAGCACGTCTTCGCGATAGTAGCGACCGAAGCAGGCCAGCGTCTGGTCCTGCGAAAGCCCCTGCAAGCGGGCGAACGCGAAGATCTTGCACGAGCCGCCGTTCTGTCCCGCCGCGTTGTGCGCTTCGCCATTGCGGAAGGCGGCGGGCGTGTAGTCGTAGGCGCTCTCGATGGCGGCGATGGTCTCGGCGAACTCGATCTGTTCGGGTGTGCTGCGCAGGCGCTGCAGGAAGTCGGGCAGGGACATGAAGACATCGGCTGGCGAAGGGCCGCTTAGTCTAAGGAAGCTCTGATTAAGCTGCCGCGCTTCGCATCTCGCACGAGGGCGCTGCTCGGAATCCTCACGGACAGGTCGGTACGCTCCGTCCTCGTGCGACCTGCGTGCGCTCTCAACGCTTAATCAGAACTTCCCCAAGACCCGATGTCGCCGTCGTGTTGTGCGACGATCGCCTGCGACACCGGGGAGTCACCAGGCTTCACGCCTCGGTCACAACTCCAGGTCGGGCATCGAGACCAAGACCGGATAGGCACGCTCGACGCCGCCATCGATCTGCATCGCGATGGTCTTGCGTCGCTTGATCATCGACTCCTGCCAGCGCGCATAGGTTTGCTTGCGTGCCTGCATGTCGCGAACGATCTGCGCCTTGCCTTCGGCCGTCTTGGACGTGGCGATGAAAACCGGAAGTCGTGCTTCGATGATGCGCATGTCGCTCGCACGTTCGGCGAGCCGCCGGTCGATCCACTCGATCTCGAGGCGCAGGCCCTCGTCGACGGGGCGCGTGCCGTGGTTGTCGTAGGCCGGCAGATCGCTGATGCGATCGTACGATGCCTTCGACAGATTGTAGTGGCCGGTATGTTCGAGCTGCAGCCTGTCGGCTTCGGTCACGCCGGAAGGTCCGGCGGCGTGGGCATCGACGGCGAACGCGGCGACGAGAATCGCGGCGAGGCAGTAGCGGCGCCGATGTATCCTGGCTGATTCCAGATCGTGTTTCATTCCGGTTCGTTCCGTCGAGAGATCGTGCATCCCGACTATAGAAGTGCGAACGCGGATGTTGTGCGCGAGGCTTGTAGATAATTTGCAGAAAGCCGGACGAGTCGGGTGTCAGATGATGAATCGTTCATGCTCGTTCGTCCTGGTTATCATCAGCGTCATTCCTGACCACTCATGCTTGGATACTCCGATGAAACCTCTCGTCTTCATGCTCGCAATCAGCCTCTCCGGCGTCGCATTTGCCGCCGCACCGAGCGATGCCGCGCTGCGCGAACTGCTGGTGGTCACCGACGCGAAAGGACTGCTGGATGGCGCCATGGCGCAGATGGATGCGGTGATCCAGCAGTCGATCCAGAAAGGCTTGGGCGACACCGAAGTGACGCCCGAAGTGCAACGGTCTCTCGATGCCATGCGCGGCGAGATCGTGGCAATGATGCGGCAGCAGATGCGCTGGGAACTGCTGGAGCCGCAATATATGGACATCTACCGGCAGTCGTTTTCGCAGGACGAAGTCGACGGCATGTTGCGTTTCTACAAGTCCGAGCCGGGTCGCGCGGTGATCGCCAAGATGCCACTGGTCATGCAGCACACCATGCAGATGGTGCAGCAGATGATGGCGGATACGATGCCCAAGGTGCGCGAGATCACGCAGCGCACGATGGCCGAGATCAAGGCACAGGATCCGGCGAACTGATCGGCCGCGTTCTTCGCTTCACTGCCCGACCAGAATCAGCTTGCCGGTCTTGGGATCGCGATAGACCTGGCCGACCGGCTCCATGCCGGCGCCGCCCTGCTGGCCGCGCAGGCTTTCGGGCACGTCGCTCAGTTCGCGGCCCTGGCTCACGGTCTGTTGCGGCGAGCCCTGCGGGTTCTGCTCGCGGGTGGCGAACATCTGCGGTTGCGCCGACACCAGCGCGACGATCAGTGCGCAGATGAAGACGAGCATGATGTCGACGAGATTGACCAGCGAAGCCTGCGGATCTTCGGGCGTTTCGTCGAAGCGCGAATAGCGGCCCCAGCGTCTCATGCGCTGCGCTCCCAGCGGCTCAGCGCTTCGTCGTACCAGCGCCGGCGCAGTCGACCGATGACGAAGCCGACCAGCCCGGCCGCGAGGCCCAGCACCGTGGTGTCGAAGGCCGTGTGCATGGCCTCGGCCAGCAGCGACAGCTCGCCGCTCGACAGCGCGGTCAGGCCCGGCCCCAGCGAGATCAGCGTCGCCATCAGGCCCAGCATCGGCGCGGTGCGCGTGAGGATGTCGGCGCGTTCGATGCGTCGATGGGCGAGGCGTTCCACTGCGCTCAGATCGGCAGGCCGCGCCTTGCGGCGCAGCGCGTAGCGCTCGCCGACGGTGAGCCCGATGTCGAGGCAGGCCGCGGCGGCGGCGGCGAACAGCAGCGCAATCGTCGGCCACAGCAGCATCGGCACGATCTGGTGCGTCCATTCGATCAGGGAGGTGGCTTGCATGCTCATTTCTCGGTGGTGATCGACGTCGAAGGGCCGCGAAGACCGCGTGCGAAGCCGATCAGCAGCAAGGCGATCAGCACGGCGAGGACGGTATGGATCGCGGTGCTGCGCAGGGTTTCGCCGCTGCCTTCGGATCGCGCCTGCTGCTGCGCCTGTGCCTGTTCCTGGGCATCGTCGGTGTGGATTTCGCTGATCGTGCTCGGTGCATCGGCCGGGGCTTCGGGCTGTACGCGCGCCTTGTCGAGCAGCTGCTTGAGCGGCTCGCGCTGATCGTCGCGCAGATACGGCTGTACCCAGTCGAACACCGGATGATCGGGCCGCGTGTGGCCGCTGCCGGGCAGGCCCTGCTGCAGCAGCAGATCGACCCACTGCTGGCCGAGTTGTTCGAGCGTGGCCTCGTCGGCCTGCCAGAAGCCTTTTTGGGCGGCCACCATGAGAATCGCCATCATGTTGGTCTTGACGTGCACGTTGCTGCCTTGCTCCAGGAAGCGGTCGAGCCCGAGCTGGTAGCGGTCGTCCAGATACACCGACTTCACCTCGTCCCAGGCCCAGCTCTTGATGATGTCGGGATTGGTGACCTGCCAGCCCCAGAGATACTCCACGAACTCGCTACCCATGGTGCGCGCGCCGGCGTAGCCGTGCTGCATCAGCGGCGTGATCCAGGCCGGATTCAGATAGCGTCCGCGCAATTCGCCGAGCAGCGCGGCCTGCAGGGGCTGCATCTCGGGCTTGTCGGGATTGGAGCTGTCGATGACATGGCTCGCCGGCACGCGGCCCTTGAGCGTTTCCACTGCCAGGCTCAGGCCGCCCAGGTAGTCGAAGGCGTCGTTGTTGTCGATGAGGCCGTAGAGATTGCTGGCGCGGCCCAGGTAGGTGTTGTCGACGCGCGCCAGGTTGCGCTCCAGCAGCGCGTGCTGCGGCGCACCGCCGCCGTTGTCGGCGGAGTAGGCATGCCCGATGCGATTCACGTAGGCGGCCGACAGCTCCTTGCGATCGGTCCAGGCACCGCTGCGTTCGGCCAGGCGATTGATGCCGGCCCCGTAATCGCCCGGTGCGGTGCCGAACACGCGCAGCGCGGCCTGCGGTCCGGCCTCGACGGTGGCGACGCCGCTGGATACGAGCTGCTGGGTTTCCTCGATCCAGTGCCGGGCGACGCGGTTGCCGGCCAGCGGTTCGTCGCCTGCGCTTGCGAGCGGACCCAGCGGCGCCAGCGCGGCGGCGAGCGCTTCGGCCAGCTGGGGCTGCTGCCGTTCGATGGTCTTGCGGCTGCCGTCGAGTGCCAGCAGCACGGCCTTGTCCAGCCAGCCGATCTGGTTGCCGAACAGATCGCGGAACAGGCCCGATGACACGAACACCGTGTCCGCGCGCAGGCCGATCTCGGATAGCGGACGGCGCTTGAGCGCGGTGACGATGCCGCGGCTGTTCCACACCGGTTCGATGCCCAGCAGGGCGAGGCCGAAACCCACCATCGCGCCTTCGTCTCGCACCGAATCCGAGGCCCACAGGATCACCGCTTCCTTGCCTTCGGGCTGGGCCTTGGCGCGTGCCTCGACGGCCATCTTCTCGCCCAGGCGATAGCCGAGCCTGGATGGAATCAGGCTGTTGTCCAGGCCGTGGAAATTGCGGCCCGTGGGCAAGGCGTCGGCATTGCGCAGCGGATCGTTGCCGGGTCCGGGCTTGACGAAATGCCCCGACAGGCCCGACAGCAGCGCCTGCATCTCGCTGGCCGGCGAGGCGGCCAGGCGTGCGCGCACGCCGGCATCGTCGGTCTGCATCGACTTGAGCATGATGGCCAGTGCGTCGGGCTGCCAGTCGCGGCCGAACACGTGCAGGCCCATCGGCATGTAGTCTTCCTGCAGATGCGTGAGGTAGTGGCCGATCTCGTGCACCAGCAGTTCGTCGTCGGCCTGCTCGAAGCGGATGCCGCGCACCTTGAGTTCGGCGTCCATGCTTTCGGTCAGCGCCTCGCGCAG
>JALRLM010000524.1 GCA_023254435.1 Hydrocarboniphaga sp. | reverse complement strand
CGTGTCGCCGCTCGGTGTAGGCAAGCACAGCTTCTGGGATGGCGTGACGGCCGGCCGTTCGGGCGTCAGCGACATCAACCTGTTCGATGCGGCGCCGTTCCGCACGCGCATCGGTGGCCAGTGCAAGGAGTTCGATCCGACCAAGCTGACCTACGCCGATTCCGGCCGTCTGGACCGTGTCTGCCAGCTCGCGCTGGCAGCCGCTGACGAGGCCGTGATTGATAGCGGCCTGACCGAGGCCGACGAGGACACCACTGGTGTCATCATGGGCACCGGCATTGGCGGCATCACCACGATCGACGAGCAGCAGAAGTCCTTGCACACCAAGGGTCCGCGTTTCGTCAGCCCACTGACCGTGCCGCTGTCGATGTTCAACGCCGCGGCCGGCCATATCTGCATCCAGCATCGCTTCCGTGGCCCCAGCTCCACGGTGTCGACGGCCTGTTCCTCGGGCTCGAACGCGATCGGTGAAGCCTTCCGCCTGATCCAGCACGGTTATGCCACCACGATGCTGGCCGGTGGCACCGAAGCGCCGCTGTCCTATGGCATCTTCAGTGGTTGGAATGCGCTGCGCGTGATGTCGACGCGCAACGACACGCCGGGTGAGGCCGTGCGTCCGTTCGCGCGCGATCGTGATGGTCTGGTTCTGGCCGAAGGGTCCGCCGTGGTCGTGCTCGAAGAGTACGAGCACGCCAAGAAGCGCGGCGCCCGTATTTATTGCGAGCTGGTGGGCTACGGCTACAACAACGACGGCTTCCATTCCACGCGTCCCAGCGTCGATGGCCAAGCCAAGGCCATCAAGAAAGCGCTGACCGATGCCCAGCTCAACGGCGACGACGTCGACTACATCAACGCACACGGCACGGCCACCTCGGCCAACGATGCCACCGAAACGCAGGCCGTGAAGGCTGCGCTGGGTGAACATGCCTACAAGGTGCCGATGAGTTCGATCAAGTCGATGCTCGGCCACTCCATGGGCGCTTCCGGTGCACTGGAGTTTGTGGCTTCGTGCCTGTCGCTGCGCGATCGCGTGGTGCCGCCGACGATCAACTATCACGACAAGGACCCGGTCTGCGATCTCGATTATGTGCCCAACGAGGCGCGCGATGCCAAGATTTCGACGATTTTGTCGAACACCTTTGGCTTCGGCGGCTGCAACGCGATTCTGGCGCTGCGCACCATCGGATAAAGGCCGCCCGCAAGGCGGCCTGCAGCATCGGCTTCAACCGTAATCCAGCAATGACCGCGGCTGCGCCGCGGTTGGGAGTCTCGCGTTCATGACCGCAGCGCAAACCGTCTACATCACCGACGTCGGCGCCTTCATGCCGAACGAGCCGGTGACCAACGAACAGGTCGAAGCCGTACTCGGCAAGATCGACAACCAGCCGAACCGCGTGAAGCTGTTTGTGCTGCAGAACAACGGCATCAAGCAGCGCTATTACGCGCTCAACACCAGTACCGGCGAACGCACGCACACCAATGCGCAGCTGACGGCCGAAGCCGTGCTCGACCTGTGCCGTCGCCTCGACATGCCGGTGGAGCAGGTGCAGGGCCTGGCATCGGGTTCGGCCTCGCCCGACCAGTTGATGCCCTCGCATTCGAACATGGTGGCCGGCGAACTCAAGATGGCGCCGGCCGAGATCCTGTCCACCGCAGGCGTCTGCGCGTCGGGCATGACGGCCATGAAGTACGCCTGGATGTGCGTTGCCATGGGCCTGCGCGACAACTTCGTGTCGACGGGTTCCGAGCGCGCCTCTGCGTTCATGATGAAGAAGATCTTCACCGGCATGACCCAGGACCTCAATCCGGGCCAGGTCGCACCGATGGTGAGCTTCGAGAAGGAATTCCTGCGCTGGATGCTGTCCGATGGCGCCGGCGCGGTGATGATGGAATCCAAGCCGCGTGCCGATCGCTTGAACCTGCGCGTCGATTTCCTCGACGTGATGTGCTGGTCGGGCGAGACGCCGGTGTGCATGTACAACGGCCTGAACAAGAACAAGGACGGCAGTTGGTCGATGTGGACCGACGAGGACGATGTCTTCGACGTGTTCCGCAAGGGTTATCTGATGCTGCAGCAGGACGTGCGCGCGCTGGAAGCACACATGGTCCGCGTCGGTGTGGAAGGCCTCAAGATCGCCCGCGACAAGTATGGGGTGAACTTCGACGAGATCGACTGGTTCCTGCCGCATCTGTCTTCGATGTACTTCAAGGGGCGCCTCGACACCGGCATGCGCGAAGCCGGCATCAACGTGCCCGACGAGAAGTGGTTCACCAACCTGGCCTACAAGGGCAACGTCGGTTCGGCCTCGATCTACATCATCCTCGAAGAGCTGCTGCACTCGGGCAAGCTGAAGAAGGGGCAGAAGCTCTTCTGCGCCGTTCCCGAAAGTGGTCGGTTCACGGTGGCGGGCATGCTGCTGACTGTGGTCTGAGCCCGCTCGAAAGAAGCTGAAAACGAATATCCTCGTCATCCCGTCATGGGGTGGCGGGGATTTTTCTTGTGTGCCGCTCGGGGGGAGCGATGGAAGGAGTCGCGGGCTATCGCCGTGACATCGATGGGTTGCGGGCGATCGCGATCCTGTCGGTGGTGCTGTTCCATGGCGCGGTGCCGGGCGTGGCGGGTGGCTATGTCGGCGTCGACGTGTTCTTCGTCATTTCGGGCTACCTGATCGGCGGCATCATCTATCGGGATGCCGTCGCCGGCGTCTTCAGCATGCGCGACTTCTACGCGCGGCGCGCCAAGCGCATCCTGCCCCCGCTGTTTGCGACCTTGCTGGGTTGTTCTGCAATGGCCTGGATGCTGCTGTCGCCGGGCGAGATCAAATCCCTGTCCCAACAGGCGCTGGCGACCTTGTTCTCGGTTTCCAACGTGTTCTTCTTTCTACTGCGTGGTGGCTATTTCGCCGCCGATGCGGAGCTCAAACCGCTACTGATGACCTGGTCGCTGGCGATCGAGGAACAGTTCTACGTTGTTTTCCCGCTGTTGATCCTGTTGCTGCTGCGCTACGCGCGCCGTGCCTTGATGCCCGTGCTGCTGCTCGTCACCCTGCTGTCGTTTGCTTCGAGCTGCTATGCACTGCGCGCCGTTCCCCTGGCGAGCTTCTATCTGCTGCCGACGCGAGCCTGGGAGCTGGCCGCCGGTGCGATGCTGGCGATACACGAGAGCCGGCGCGGTGCCCTGTTTGCCGCAAGACCAGGGTATCCGGCGTGGCTGAGTCATTGCTCTGGCATGCTGGGCTTGGGGCTGGTGCTGTGGTGCAGCGTGAGTTACTCCAAGAGCACGCCGTTTCCGGGAGAGGCGGCCTTGCTGCCGGTGCTGGGCTGCCTGTTGCTGATTGCTTCACATGATGGCTGGGTCAATCGTCAGCTGCTGAGTTCGCGTCTCCTCGTCGGCCTGGGCCTGATCTCGTATTCGTTCTACCTCTGGCATTGGCCCTTGCTGAGTGTGGGCCGCATCGTCACGGTCGATCATCTGAACGAGGTTGCGACACTGGGTTTGCTGATGCTGGCCCTGCTGCTGAGTGTGCTGTCGTATTTCTGGATCGAGCGGCCGTTTCGCCGCTCGCGGACGCCAGCGACGACGCTGTTGTGGCGTTATGCGGCGACCGGGCTGGTGCTGGCGTCGCCGCCCTTGCTGGGCATCGTGGGGCAGGGCGGGGCGGCTCGCTATCCCGAACTGGCGCAAATGGAGCGCAGTGCCGCCGATGCCATCCGCAATCCATGCCTGGTCTCCTACGGCGGGCGCGATTTGCTTGCCGCCTCGCAGTGCCGATATGCCGACGTGGTCGATGGCCGGCTCTCGATCGCCCTGCTGGGCGACAGCCATGCGTCCGCGCTGGAGCCCGCGTTGGGGGCGCTGGCGCAGGCCGCGGGTCTGGGGCTGGTCTCGCTGATCAAGGCGTCGTGCCCACCTTTGGGGCGCAACATCACCAAGTTCCAGTCGAATCGCCCAGCTCATGCCGACGACTGCCGCCTCTACAATGCGGCCGCTTTGCAGCGGGTGATCGATCGGACTGCGATCACGACGGTGATCGTCGCCGGTTACTGGTCCGCTCCCATCGGCGCGGATAGCGCGCAGTTCTATTTCGATGCCCGCCTGCCGCCACCGACGCTCAGCGATGAACACAACTGGCGTCAGCTCGAGGTCGGGTTGTCGGAGCTGGTTGACGAGCTGCAGCGCGCCGGCAAGCAGGTCTGGATCGCCACCGATGCTCCGCGTTTCGAGACCGATCCCTTGCTGGTGCTGCGCAGTGGGTTGATCGAGCGCCGTGCCGAACTGGCCTCGTGGCTGGGCTGGCCAGTGTCCGTCGCGAAAGCGGAGCTGGGCGCAGGCAGTGCACACCTGCCGGCGATCGACGATTCGCGCGCGGACGCGATCGTTCGTCGCGTCGCCGAGGCGCACGGAGCCGGGCTGATCGACCTGCACGCACCGCTCTGCGCGGACGGTGGGCGTTGCAGTTTTATTCGCGACGGCCGCTTGCTGTATTCCGACCGCCAGCACCTGACGGCCGACGGTGCCGAACGGGCGCTCGCACCGCTTGCCGACGCTCTGTCCGCCCGCTGAGCCAGGAGGCTCGCGGGCAGCGAAAGCCTACTGTCGAACCAGAGCCGGCTCGCGCTGGTAGTAGGCCACCTGCGAAGCCAGCCAGCGCCGATAGGCCGGCACGTAGCCCAGTACGAAGCGGGCGACCAGCGTCAGCGGCACCACGAGTGCGATGGCCAGGCCCAGGAACAGGGCGTAGCAGGCCAGCAGCGGAACACGCAGAGGCGAGCCCTGTTTGCCGGCCAGGCGCACGATCCAGCTCCAGATCCAGAAGCTGCGCCAGCCCATTTTCTCGGACACGACATAGCTGGGATTGACCGGGCAGGCCTGCAGGGCGTCGAGCACCGATTCGCCGCGTTGCAGTCGACCGTCGAGCAGGCCAGCCAGCAACTGCTGACCGAAATGCGCGGCGCCGCTGATGTCGCGTTCGGCCACGCCGGCGGCCGTGAACACGCCGGGCAGGAAATGCTTGCGGCCCGTGAGCAGCCACACCGGTGTGGTGATGAAGGTTTCGTAGGGCGAGCCGCCGTCGACCAGCGCGATGTTGTCGACCAGCTTGCCACCGGCCGCGCGCACCATTTCACGCACGCGCTCCTGGCCCATGATCCACATGTTGCGGCAGCCGATCACGGTGACCACAGGCGTGTTGTTGAGCAGCCTGGCCGCCAGCGGCGACTGCAGGAACGCCGTAGTCGGCGGCGAGGGCGACAAGTACCAGGGCTGATAGCCGAGGATGACGAGGTCGTAGCCCTGCTCGATCGATTCCTGCGGCAGTTGGAATGGCGCCAGCGGCGCTGGATCGAGACGCACGCATTCCGGAAACTGATCGAAGAAGCCGACGAAGGGCCAGGGGAACGGATAGGCCTTGGCCGGTCGCAGCTGCAGCGTATCGACCTGAACTTCGGCGTTGTGCTCGAACGGTGCCGTCACCGAACGCACGATGCGTTCGAGCTGGCCGGTCTGCGAGTAGTACACGACCAGGATGCGTTTCATAGCGCGAGCCCTGCGCAAAAAGAGTTAGAGATAGCCGTAGCGGCGAAGGTTGTCGGACGCAATGCGCTCGACCTCCTCGAAACCGCTATAGCGATTGACGTGCGAGACCTTGCCGACCTGTGCCAGGCGCTCGCGGAAAGCCGCGTTATCGGCGGCGGGCGGCGGCAGATCGCAGAACGCCAGCACCTCGTTGATGCGGCGTTCCGGTTCGGCGCACAGATCCTCGTAGCGGATCTCGTGGAAATTGCGCAGTTGCGGTCGCACCCCTTCGACGAAGTTCAGCGCCGAATCCCAGATGTGCGCGGTGGTGCGCAGGTCGCGTGGGCCGTATTCCTGCATCCAGCCTTCCAGGCCCGGCACGCGCGGGTAGGGGATGAAGTGCGAGCCTTCCTTGAACACCGGGTGATTCACCGCGATGTCCTGCTTGACCTGCAATTCGTAGAGCTTGATGAGCGAATTGGCCACCATGCGGCCGTCGCGCACCAGATGGATGAAACGCGCATCGGGGAAGATGTCCTGCAGCAGCAGCGGCTCGGTCAGCAGTGCCGGGCACTTGGTCAGGAAGCGGTCGCGTCCCTCGCTGTGGAAGCAGTACAGCACGTGGCGGATGGTGTCCTGCACGTAGCGGATTTCATCGGCGCTGAAGTCGCTGGCGCGGCGCTGCGGCCAGGTCAGCGCATGCGGATCGAGCTTGAGTGCCGTGCCCCAGAAGCGCATGGCCTCGGCCGGCGCGCCGCCGTGCACGACGATGCTGTCCTGCAGGTAGCGCTCGCCCTTCACGTCCATGCCAAGCTTGGCGCGCAGCCAGTGCGCGGCATAGAACAGCTCGGGGTTCTGCACCAGGTCCATGCCGTAGGTGATGTAGCCGATGCGCTCGTGACGGCTCATCAGGTCCTGCAGCAGGGTCGAACCGCAGCGCGGCGTGCCGAGGATGAAGATGGGCGCCGCGATCGGTGCGGCGCGGTCGATCTTCGACGGCAGGAAGCTGCCGGCCAGCAGCTTGGCCGTGTTGACGATGTGGCGCGGCGGATCCATGGCCACGTTGTGCTGCCGCTCCCACATGCGCGAGAGCATGAGCTTGGCCAGCCAGTTCGTGTACTGGGTTTCGACGCCGCTGAGCTTGGCCAGGCGGCCGCTGGACGAGGAAGCGCCGTTGGAGGTGTCGTTCATGCCCATGGATTCGAGTGGAAACCGTGTCGGTGCGGACCTTGCGATCAAGGCCCCCGTGGAGCCAAGCAAGCTTGACGCCAGCGTGGCACGCGGCGGCCAGCTTACGCCTCCAGTAAACTGGGACTATGACACAGAGCAATTTCCTGCTGCCGTTCGCGTTCGAGAACCAGGTCGCCCACGGCGCCATCGTCCAGGTCGAGGCCGGCGTGGCCGAGTTCTTTGCCCATCGGCCGTACTCCGAGGCCGTCGGCCGGCTGTTGCGGGAGGCGCTGGCCGCCATGCCGCTGTTCACCACGCACATGCGGTTCGAGGGGCGCATCAACCTGCAGTTCCAGGGCGATCGCCGCATGGAGCTGCTGGTGGCGCAGATCGACCATCACCTCAACGCCCGTGCCATGGCCAAGGCGCCGGCCGACCTCAACGGCAGTTTCACCGAACTGCTCTACGGCGGCATCCTGGCCCTGCTCATGGAGCCCAGCACCGAGGGCGTGCCGGCCAGCCAGGCCCTGGTGCTGATCGAGGGCGATTCGCTGTCGCAGGCGCTGGAAGGCTACTTCGAGCGCTCGGAACAGCTGCCCACGCTGATCCGGCTCGCCGTGCGCGGCGACCGCATCGCCGGCTTCATGCTGCAACGTATGCCCCTGCAGAGCGCGCAAGGCAGCCAGGACGACTGGGAGCACCTGTGGACGCTGGCTTCCACGCTGACGCCCGACGAACTGCTTGACGTCGAACCCACGAGGCTGCTCGATCGTCTGTTTCACGAGGATGCCGTGCGCGTCTTCGATGCGCGCCCGGTGCAGGTCGTCTGCCGCTGCAGCCGCGCCGGCATCTCGCGCATGCTGCTGTCGCTGGGCCAGAAGGAAGTCGACGAGATCCTCGCCGAGCAGGGCCGCGTATCGGTGACCTGCGAGTTCTGCGGGCAGGAGCACGTGTTCACGCCGCACGATGCCCACGAGCTGTTCAAGGCCGCCGACGAGTCCGGCCCCGAGGACGACATTCGCCACTGACGGGCGGCTGCACGTGATGCCGGGGCAGCGGAGGGTGGGGCGAGACCTACCGCGGTTCCGCTCTCGGCTCGGTCACACTCCGCTTGCGGCGCCGATGCGGGCCGCGATTTACAGCTCGAACTCGCAGTCCTCAGGCTCGCAGAAATCGCGGTAATCGCAGGTCAGCTCGCTGCCGGCCGGCAGGTCGCGCGCGGCGACGTAATCGCCGCTGTCGGGCTGCCACAGCGTGCTCGGTTCGTCGGCGTGATTCATGAAGCGCGCGTCGTCGGCGCAGTAGTACATGGCGCCGCTCAGGCGCTCGCGACCGCGTCCGCGATAGCTGTAGCGCAGCACCATCTCGCGCATCGGCTCGGGCAGGGCCCGCACCTCGGCGTCGGTCAGCACCATCACGAAGCGGCCGTCGTGGCGGTAGACCGGCTCGCCGGCACGAAGATCGCGCGCGCAGTACAGGCCCAGGCCTTCAATGGCGCTGCGATCGACGTAATGCGGAACCAGCAGCACGAGATCAGGCGCCGCGC
>JALRLM010000520.1 GCA_023254435.1 Hydrocarboniphaga sp. | reverse complement strand
AGCATGCCCAGCGTCATGCAGGTCTCCAGGCCCAGCGCGCGCACGCCCTGCACCATCTCGGCGACCTGCTCCATGTCGCGCTCCTTGGGGCTGCGCCAGGCCGCGCCCATGCAGAAGCGCGTGGCGCCGTTGGCCTTGGCTTCGCGGGCGGCGTCGACCACCGCGCGCACTTCCATGAGCGGCTCCTTCTTGAGCCCGGTCTCGAAGCGCACGGACTGCGGACAGTAAGCGCAGTCCTCGGGACAGGCGCCGGTCTTGATCGACAGCAGCGTCGACAGTTGCACGGTATTGGGCTTCTGGTAGCGGCGATGCAGGTCCTGGGCCTTGAACATCAGGTCCATGAACGGCATGTCGAACAGGGCCTGGACCTCCTCGCGGGTCCAGTCGTGGCGAACTTCGGCGGCGATCGGGTCGAGCATCATGGCGGCGGCTAGGCAGTCGGACGGATGCCGCAGTGTGGGAAGCCCCTCGCACACTGTCAACCGAATGAGTCGTCGACAAGTTTACAACTCGCCAATCGCTGCATCGCGCTGCGGTGGAGTCGTCGCCAAATAAAGCGACAGGCAAAAAGAAGCCCCCGAGTTGGGGGCCAAGGTGCGAGAGAGGCGCGAAGCCTCTCTGGAGGAGACTGGTGATGAGGAGGAGCGCTGAGCTCAACGCCTCATATGCAGCCAGAATAGCGGAACTGACTAAAAGATAAATTGGACAATTTGTCCCTATCGTGGCCAGACACCGGCGAGGCCTATCGAAAGATAGTTTGATCAGGCCGATCAGGCCTGCCACAATCCACCGCGCTGATCGGCCCCATACAATTCACGGATGGCGCCGACGACAAAGAACTTCCACATTGATGGAAGCAAGGTGCGAAAAGGGGAGCGAGGCCCGGCGAATGTTTCCATTCGTCGGGCCTCTGCGCATCAGGTGGCAAAAGTCCATCGGCCCCTGTGCCAGCATCGGCCCATGTCGCTCTTCACCTGCTTGCGCCACCTGGGCGCCGCTCCGCTCGCCACCGAAATCTGCCTGGGCTGTCGCCTGCCGGCGTCAGGCGGCCTGCTTTGCGAGGGCTGCAAAACCGACCTGCCCTGGAATCGCGAAGCCTGTCCTCGCTGTGCCATGCCGTCGGTGCTCAATCTGCCGTGCCCGGCCTGCCTGCGCCGGCCGCGCCGCTTCGATGCGGCCTGGACCGCCTTCCGCCTGCAGCCGCCGATCCACGCCGGCATCCTCGGGCTCAAGTACGCCGCACGATTCGAGCAGGCGCGCCTGCTCGGCGAACTGATGGCGCAAGGCCTGCGCGAGCGCGAGACCCTGCCCGACCTGCTGCTGCCAGTCCCGCTGCACTGGAGCCGGCTCATGCGACGCGGCTACAACCAGGCGCTGCTGCTGAGTCGCGTCGTCGGTCGAGAACTGCAGCGTCCCGTCGATGCCGGCGCCTTGCGGCGTCTGCGCCGCAGCAGCGATCAGATCGGCCAGAGCGCCCGCGCACGTCGACGCAATCTGCGCGGCGCCTTCGACTGCCAGCGCTCGCTGGAAGGACTGCACGTCGCACTCGTCGACGACGTCATGACCACGGGCGCTACCTTCGACGAGCTCACGCGCGTCTGCCGTCGCGCCGGCGCCACCCGCATCGAAGTATGGGCAGCGGCTCGCACGGTTTGAGGTTCGCGGCATCGCAAGGCCGGCCCGGATGTCGAACCGAGCCCATCTGAGTAAATCTGAGTAAATCTGGGTCAATCTGCGCGCCTGGGTATCGCCGGGCATCGATGCAGACGCTACCGTTGCGCCGGTTCCACCCGATGAGCCTCACGCCATGACTCTTGCCAGGTCCGCCGGATTCACCGCGATCCGCCAGCCCAGCCTGTTCTTCGCCCTGACCGGCCTGCTCTGCGGCACCTCCGCCAGCGCCCAGCCTCCTTCGACAGACCGCTCGAACCTCAGCGACGGCCACTATCCCGCCATGCAGTGCGAAAAGCCGGTGAAACCTTTCACGCCGATGTCGCTGACCAACGCCAGCGACGCCGCGCTCTACAGGGTGACGGTCGAGCGCTACAACCAGAACGCGCAGGCCTACACGGCCTGCGTCAACACCTACCTGGAGACGGCGACGGCCGACGTGCAGCGCATCCAGCAGCAGATGGATGCGGCCGTGGCGGCGGCCAACACCGGGCGGTAGCGCGTCCGGTTCAGAGCGAGACCGGCGGCAGCGACAGCGCCGTGCCCGCGAAGATCGCCATGCCGAACCAGTTGTTGTGCAGGAAGGCACGCATGCAGGCGGCGGGCTCGCGGTTCGCGGTGATGCGCCACTGATACACCGTGGTCAGCGCCGCCAGCGCCAGGCCCAGCCAGTAGGGCCAGCCCAGTCCGCGCACTCCGCCGAGACCGGCCATCAACAGCAGCGCGAACCATTGCAGCGACAGCACCACGGCGCGGTCGGCACGCCCGAACAGGATCGCGCTCGACTTCACGCCCGCCTTGAGATCGTCGGCGCGATCGGCCATCGCGTAATAGGTGTCGTAGGCGATCACCCAGGCCACGTTGGCCAGCATCAGCGTGGCGATCTCGACGACCGGCAGGCGGTCGCGCAGGGCCGCGTAGGCCATCGGAATACCCCACGAGAACGCCAGGCCCAGCACGGCCTGCGGAATGCTGATCCAGCGCTTCATGAACGGATAGGCGATCGCCGTGGCCACGGCGGGCAGCGCCAGCAGCAGCACCTGCGTGTCGTGCAGCGAGGTGGTCAGGCCGAAGGCGATCAGCGACACCACCACGAACAGGCGCAGCGCTTCGCCCGGCGCGATCTCGCCCGCCGCGATCGGCCGGTCGCGCGTGCGCGTCACCTGCGGATCGAAGTCGCGGTCGGCGAAGTCGTTGATGACGCAACCGGCCGCGCGCATCAGCGTAGTGCCGATCACGAACACCGCCAGCACCTTGAGCGGCGGCAGGCCACCCGCCGCGAACCACAGCCCCCACAGCGTCGGCCACAGCAACAGATAGATGCCGATGGGCCGATGGAAGCGCATCAGGCGCCAATAGACATCGAACTTGTTCGCCGTGGCGGCGCCGGAGGTGTTCATGCACGCAGTTTAAGTCGCGCGCCGCGCCCTGCGTTCAATCACGCAGCGGCCGCACCGGCAGCCAGATGTCGGTGAGCCATTCGGCTTCGGGCGTCTGGTCGGGCTCGTTGAGATACTGGAAGAACACCGGCGACTCGGCGGGCTCCAGGCCCTGCCCGATCAGCACCTGGAGATACAAGCGGTCCAGCAGCGGATAGAGACCGGTGTAGGCGCCCTGGTGCCGGCACACGCGATAGTCGCCGCCGGCCAGCTGCTCGGCGCGCAGGTCGGCCGGCAAGGGCGTGGCGACCTTGCCCAGCGCCAGCGCGGCGTCGAAGCGCGTGACCTCGGACGGCGTGTCGCGCGGATCGTCGACGGCGATGCCGTAAAGGCCCTGCAGTGCGTCGAGCAGCGCTTGCTCGGCCGCCCACTCGAACAGGCGGATATAGGCCGTGTCGAGCTGGGCGTGATCGCCGACGTGGCGCAGCGCGACGATGCGCAGTGGCTCCATCGACACGATGCGGATCGACAGCGGCGCGGTGCTCGCCGTCTCGGCGATCTCGGGCAGCCCCTGCTCACGCACCTGGCTCGGC
>JALRLM010000491.1 GCA_023254435.1 Hydrocarboniphaga sp. | reverse complement strand
TCGATCGCTGGCTCACGCAGGCCGTCACCAGCGATTCCGCCACGCGCGACGAAGCGCTCAGGCAATGGGAACGCGCACCCTCGGCCCGCGCCGCGCATCCGCGCGAAGAACACCTGCTGCCGCTCATGGTGGTGGCCGGTGCGGCCGGTGCCGATACGGGGCGCCAGCGCTTCGGCGAAAAGGTCTGGGGCGTGGCGACCTCGGGCTATCGATTCGGCTAGAGCCGCTCAGCGCTGGTTTTCACGCGAAATGGCGGTCGCAGGCCTTAAACCAGCCACGCGTCGTCGGCCCCGTCGAAGTCGAGTCCCGCATCGTCGAGCTGCGCGCGCAGGCGCTGCGCATCGCCGACGACGACGGTGACCGCGCGATCGGGCGACAGCAGTGCGCAGGCGCGCTGCACCTCGTCGACCCGCAGGCCCGCGAAGCGCATGGCCTGTTCGCGCCAATCGCCGGTCGGCAAACCCAATCGGAGGCGCGTCTCGATGCGGTGGCACAGCGCGTCGATGCGCTCGATGGCGCCGGCACGCCGCAAGGCCTCGGCGGCTTGCAGCGTCGCCAGCGCCGGCGCGGCCAGCCGCGACATCGCGGCCACGGCACCGTCGATCTGCGCCAGCGTATCGGCGACGCGCTCGGTCGGCACCCAGACCTGGATCTCGTAGCGTCGCGCCAGGGCGGTTTCGCCGAGACGGCTGCGCACACCGTAGGTCCAGGCCAGATCCTCGCGCAGCCGCAGATTGAGCCGGGAGGCGAAATCGCCGGCCAGCAGCTTGTCGAGCGCCTGCAGAGCGGCTTCGGTGTCCGCGTCCGGACGCGGCAGCGCCCAGGCCACCGTGACCAGCGCCTGCGCGGCGCCGGGCCGGTCGAGCAGCACGCGGCGCGGCGTGGCGGATGCGTCGGGCGGCGCGAGTTCTGCGCGGCTCATCGCATCGCCGGCCGGCGGCTCGAAGACGCGCTCGAAGGTTTCGACGAGCGTCGCGAGTTGTGCATCGCCGGCCAGCACCAGGCTGGCGCCCTGCGGCCGGTAATGCGCGGCGGCGAACGCCGACACGTCGCCGGCCTGCAGGCCTTGCATGTGCGCGCGCAGACCCGAGGGCGGCTGCGCGAGCGCATGCGCGCCGAACAGCAGGCGTGGCAGCAGCCGCGCCGTCGCCGCATCGGCACGCTGCGTTTCATGCGTCAACGCGGCAAGCGCGGCCTCGCGGGCGCGCTCGAAGCCCGCCGCTTCGCCGTCGCGCAGCGCCTGAAGGCGATCGAGCAACAGGCGCAGCGCGGAATCGCCGTGTTCGACCGGCACCGACCAGCTCAGCCGCGTCGCATCGGGCAGGACCTCGGCACTCATCTGCAGCCCCAGCCGGTCGGCCGCACGTCGCAAGGACTGATCGTCGAACAGTCGCAGGGCCAGCACGGCGGCCACGCCGGATTGCGAGGCGGCCTGCATCGCCACACCGGCCGGCAGCAGCAGGCGTCCGGCCATGCGCGTGGCACCGGCGCGCTCCACAAACAGGCCCTGCGCGCCGTTGCGCAACACGCGCGAGCGAACCTCGGGCTCGGGCATCGACGGAGCGGCCACCACGGCGGGCGGCGGCGCACGCCGGCCGACGCGCGATTCGACCGCAGGCGCCGCGCCATCGACGCGCAGTTCCGCATGCGGTGACGACAGCCACTCGGCCGCCAGCTGCTGCAACGAAGCCCGATCCACGGCCGCCAGCCGGCCGCTCTGCGCGAAAGCATGCGCGGCGTCGGCATGCCGCAATTCGCCTTCGATCATCAGATCGGCGCGGCCCTGCAAAGCCTCCAGGCGCATCGACTGACGGCGTCGCAGGCCCTGGATCGCGGCCTCGATTTCGTCGTCGCCGAAACCCTTGTCGATGCAGGCCGACAACAGCCCATCGGCGGCATCGATCGCCTGCGCACGCGCCGACTCGTCCTGGCCGCCGAGTTCCAGTTCGATGCGTGCCGCCAGCCGGTCGACGCGCAGCTTCAGTTGCGCGGTCGGCAATGCGGCCGCCAGACGCGCTTCGACCAGGGCCACGAGCAACGCCAGCGATTCGGCCTGCTGCGGCGGGGCCAGCCAGACGCGCAGCAGGCGCGGGCTTTGACCGATGCCCCGCTGCCGGCCGCGACGCGTGGCCTGCATCGAAATCATCGGCGCATCGACGGGCATGGCGCGATCCACCTGCGGATTGCACAGCTCGCCGAAGTAACGCTCGCAGAGCGCGCGCGCTTGCTGCGCATCCAGATCGCCTGCCAGCGCCAGCACGGCGTTGTCGGGGCGATAGTGGCGCTGCGCCCAGTCGCGCGCATCGGCCAGGCTCAGGCGCGACAGATCGGACTCCTCGCCGATGATGCCGTGACGATACGGATGCCCCGGCGCGAACAGCAGCTCGTCAAGCGCTGCGGCGATGCGCCCCTGCGGCTGCTCGCGATACTGGCGCAGCTCGTTGATGACCACGCCGCGCTGACGATCGAGCGTGTCCTGCGACAGCGCAGCGGCCAGATGCCCCATGCGGTCGGACTCGGCATAGAGCGCGAACTCCAGCGCCGCGCACGGCACGGTCTCGAAGTAGTGGGTGCTGTCGTGCCCGGTGCGGCCGTTGAGATCGTGCGCGCCAGCCTGCAGCAGCCGCGTCAGATACGAACCCGGCAGGTTGGCGCTGCCGCCGTACATCAGGTGCTCGAACAGATGCGCGAGCCCGTACTGGCCCGGCGCCTCGTCGGCCGCGCCGGCGCGATAGGCCAGGTGCACGGCCACCAGCGGCTGGCGGCGATCCTCGAACACCCGCACGCGCAGGCCGTTGGCCAGCGTGAAGGCATCGACGGCGCCGGGCTCGCGCATCACACGTCCAGCAAGCCGTTGCGAACCGCGATCAGCGTGAGCTCGGCCTGGTTGCTGACGCCGAGTTTCTGCTTGGTGTTGTACAGATGCGTGCCGACCGTGTTGGGCGACAGATGCAGGGTCTCGGCGATCTGCGCCACCGACTGGCCCTTGGCCAGCAGCAGAAACACCGCGAACTCGCGCTCCGACAGCTGCTCCACGGGGCTGCCGGCACCGGCCAGATCCTGCACCGCGAGCTTGCGTGCGAGTTCGGCGCCCAGATACACGCGGCCCGTCGCCACTGCGCGCACGGCGTCGATGAGCTCCTCCGGCGCGCTGCGCTTGGACACGTAGCCCAGCGCACCGGCCTTGAGCGCGCGACGCGGGTGCGCGGTGTCCTCGTGCGCCGACAGCGCCAGTACGCGCGCATCGCGGTCGCGGGCGACGAGACGACGCAGCGCCTCGATGCCGCCCATGCCGGGCATCGACAGGTCCATGACCACCACGTCGGGCTTCAGCGTCGCGTACTGCTGGTAGGCGCTCTCGCCGTCCTCGGCCTCGCCCACCACTTCGATCTCGCTGGTGCCGCCCAGCAGCATGCGAAACCCCATGCGCACCATGGCGTGATCGTCGACCAGCATGACGCGGATGCGCGCGCTCATGCGCCGGCTCCCAGCGGCAGGCGTGCGCTGACTTCGGTGCCACGCGGGCTGCGATTGTCGATGTTCAATTCCCCACCCAGTATCTGTGCGCGTTCGCGCATGCCGCGAACGCCGAAACCACCGCGTGTCGTCCAGTCACCGGCCAGCCCGTCGCCATCGTCGGCGACGCTCACGCACAGCGCACCGGCCTGCACGCGCAGGCTCAGCACGATGCGCCCGGCGCCGGCGTGGCGCAGCGCATTGCTGCAGGCCTCCTGCACGATGCGGAAGG
Source organism: Hydrocarboniphaga sp. (assembly GCA_023254435.1). Lineage (GTDB taxonomy): Bacteria > Pseudomonadota > Gammaproteobacteria > Nevskiales > Nevskiaceae > Hydrocarboniphaga. The sequence continues at coordinate 3,658 of JALRLM010000491.1, read as the reverse complement.
CCGCCAGCGTCACGCGCTCGTCGAGCGCATCGGGCAGCTCGTCGAGCGTCGCCTCGATGCGCACGCGCGGATGCTGCAGGCGCCACTCGTCGATCTGGTTCTGGATCGCGTCGGCCAGGCCCAGATTGTCGAGCGCCAGCGGCCGCAGGCGCGGAATCATCTGGTGGACCACGTCGTGCAGATGCCCGGCCGCACTGGCGATGATGCCGGCCACGCGCTGCGTCGGCTCGTCGACATCGGCGCGCCGCGACAGCGACAGCGCCAGGCTGTGGATGGCGGTGACGCTCTGGCTGGTCTCGTCGTGCAGCTCGCGCGCGATCTGGCGACGCTCGTCCTCCATGCGCAGCTCGACGAGGTTGGCGAGCTCGCGGCTCTGGCGCAGATGCACCTGCGCTTCGGCCGCGATGCGGCGCGCGTCGATGTTGTCCTCGATCGACTGCGCCATGCGGTTGAAGGCGCTGCCGATGGCCTCGGATTCCTTGCCCGGCAGGCGCGGCAGGCGCGTGTGGTAGTGGCCGCGCTCCATGCTCTCCAGGCTCTGCACGATGCGGCGCAGGGGCTGCGTGGCACGGCCGACGCGCCACAGCACCAGCCACTGCACGAGCAGCAGCGCGGCCAGTCCGATCATGAGCAGGCGCCGGGTGTCGTCCCAGCCGTCGAGCACCGCGCGCGAGGCATTGGCCTCCACCGACAGCTCGCCGTCCAGCAGGGGAAACTGCTGGATCATCTGCTCGGGCGTGACCAGGTCCGCATACCAACCCGGCGCGCTGCGCCCGGCCTTGTAGGTCGACGGCGGCGACTGGTACACGACCTGCCCGCGCGCATCGCGCAGCGTCACCTCGGTGGAGCGCACGCGGCCCAGCCGCTGCAGCATGGCGCGCAGCATCTCGCCGCTGCCGACGTCGGCCGGCGAGATGAAAGCGCTGAACACACGCGTGGCCACGGCGTTGCTGGCGCTGATCTCCTCGAGCACGCTCTTGCGCGCCGAGGCGATCTGCATGGCCAGCAGCACGGCGATGAACGCCAGCATGAGCCCGGTGATCAGCAGGTTGATCTGCAGGCGCAGGCTCATGCGGGGCGGTGGCGGACGCGCGTCGGGGACATGGCCGTGCATGCTAATGCCGGATCGCGGCGGCGGGGAGCCTGCCGGGCCGGTCCTGGTCCCGTTCCGGCCGCCTCAAGAAAATCGTGAGTGCCAACTCACGGCGGCCGCGACGCCAGCGCAGCGCAACAAAACCGACACTGCCCCTGCGGCCCGTCCGGGCCGTCTGCGACCACACTGGAGGCAACACATGAAGATGAAATGGGAAACCCCGGCTGCTCACGACATGCGTTTCGGCTTCGAAATCACGATGTACATCGCCAACCGCTGATTGCGGCGCGGTCACGGTCGCCGGCCAGCCGGTCGGCGGCTGTTCCAGAGCAAAAACCAGAACAAACCACGAGGCGGGCCACGAGGCCAGCCCCATTCGAGGAGCAGGCATGCGCGTACACGTGCTGGGATCGGCGGCCGGCGGCGGCTTCCCGCAGTGGAACTGCAACTGCCGCAACTGCGACGGCGTCCGTCGCGGCACGATCAAGGCCCGCGCCCGCACGCAGTCGTCGATCGCCATCACGGGCGGCGACGGCCAGTGGCTGCTCTGCAATGCCTCACCCGACATCCTCGCGCAGCTGCAGCACTTCGCCGAGCTGCAGCCCGCGCGCGCGCTGCGCGACACCGCGATCGCCGCCGTGCTGCTCATGGACGCGCAGATCGACCACACCACCGGCCTGTACATGCTGCGCGAGCATCGCCAGCGCCTGAAGCTGTGGTGCACGCAGCCGGCGTACGAGGACCTCACGCGCGGCAATCCGCTGCTGAAGCTGCTCGAGCACTACTGCGGCGTCGACTGGAACGCGATTCCGCTCGAGGGCCACGCCTTCGCGATCGCGCCGCTCGACACCCTGCGCTTCACCGCGCTGCCGCTGCTCAGCAATGCGCCGCCCTACTCGCCCCATCGCGACCGGCCCGTGGCGGGCGACAACATCGGCCTGCTGGTCGAGGACGCGGGCTCCGGCAGGCGGCTGTTCTATGCGCCGGGCCTGGGCAGCATGGAGCCTCAGGTCTGGGATGCGATGAACAGCGCCGACGTGGTGCTGGTCGACGGCACCTGCTGGACCGACACCGAACTCGTCGACCTCGGCGCCAGCCGGAAAACCGCGCGCAGCATGGGCCACCTGCCGCAGCAGGGCGAGGACGGCATGCTGAGCTGGCTCGCAAAATTGCCCGCGCGCACGCGGCGCATCCTGATCCACATCAACAACACCAATCCCATCCTCGACGAGGACGGCCCGCAGTTCGCGCAGCTGCGCGCGGCCGGCGTCGAAGTGGCCTACGACGGCATGGACATCACGCTATGAACGCTCCGCTGGATACCGCCGCCGCCTTCGAGGCCCGCCTGCGCGACCAGGGCGTGGCCTATCACATCCATCATCCGTTCAACCGCATGCTCAACGAGGGGCGCGCCACGCCCGAGCAGATTCGCGGCTGGGTGGCGAACCGCTACTACTACCAGATCTCGATTCCGCTCAAGGACGCGGCGATCCTCTCCAACTGCCCCGACCGCGAACTGCGCCGGCAGTGGATACAGCGCATCCTCGATCACGACGGCTACGGCGACGACGACGGCGGCATCGAGGCCTGGGCAAGGCTCGCGCAGGCCGTGGGCCTGCCGCGCCACGAGCTCGAAGACCTGCGCCACGTGCTGCCCACGGTGCGCTTCGCCGTCGATGCCTACGTCAATTTCGCGCGCCGCGCGCCCTGGCAGGAGGCCATGTGCTCGTCGCTGACCGAGCTGTTCGCACCCAGGATCCACAAGGAGCGCCTGGCCAGCTGGCCGCAGCACTATCCGTGGATCGAGCGCGACGGCCTGTACTACTTCCAGAAGCGGCTGTCGGAAGCGCGTCGCGACGTCGACCAGGCCCTGCGCGTGACGCTGGACTACTTCCAGGGTCCCGAAGCCGAACAGCGCGCGCTGGGCATCCTCAAGTTCAAGCTCGACATCCTGTGGACCCTGAACGACGCCATGGCGCTGGCCTACGGCGTCCAGTGAACGCATCGACCGGAACCGCCATGAGCACCGCCACGCTGACCGACATACCCCGCATCGCACGCGGTTTTCGCCTGCAATGGGAAGACGCGCAGCAGGCCTACGTGCTGCTGTATCCCGAAGGCATGGTGCAGCTCAACGCCAGCGCCGGACAGATCCTGAGCCGCTGCGACGGTGCGCGCAGCGTCGCCGACCTGGTCGGTGAACTCGAGCGCGAGTTTGAAGCCGAAGGCCTGTCGGGCGACGTGCTGGCCTTTCTCGACCTGGCCGCGCGCCAGCGATGGGTGGAATGGCCTTGAACCTGCCCGTGCAGCCCCTGCTGGCCGAGCGGCCGTCCGGCGTCGGCGCTCCGTTCTGGCTGCTGGCCGAGCTGACTTATCGCTGCCCGCTGCACTGCGCGTTCTGCTACAACCCGGTCGATTTCGCCCGTCACGAGGACGAGCTCTCCACCGACGACTGGCTGCGTATCCTGCGCGAGGGCCGCGCGCTGGGCGCCGTGCAGTGCGGCTTCTCGGGCGGCGAGCCGCTGCAGCGCAAGGATCTGGACGTGCTGGTGGCCGAGGCGCGCC
>JALRLM010000449.1 GCA_023254435.1 Hydrocarboniphaga sp. | reverse complement strand
TGAAGGGCCGGCGCGCACCGCTCGCGCGCGTGCTGTCCAATCTCGTCGGCAACGCGATCAAGTACGGCCAGATCGCCGAGCTGAGCCTGGAGCGCCTGGCCGACGCCAGGGGCTCGTGGGTAGAACTGCGCGTCGACGATCGCGGCCCCGGCATTCCGGTCGACGAGCGCGAGCGCGTGCTGGAGCCCTTCTACCGCGCCGACGCCTCGCGCAACCTCGACCAGCCCGGCTCGGGCCTGGGCCTGTCCATCGTCGCCGACGTGGTGCGCCGGCACGGCGGCTCGCTGCACCTGGAGGACAGGCCCGGCGGCGGGCTGCGCGTTCGCGTCAGGTTGCCGGCGGCGTAGCGCGCTACTGATTCGGCTCCGGCGAACTGCGCAGCACCTCGGCGATCGACGCATTGCCCGCGATCACCTGATGCGCGCCGGCGATGCGCAGCGGCGTCATGCCGTCGCGCTGGGCGGCGTGGCGCAGGGCGATGAGGTCGGTGTCGGCGCCGATCATGGCCTTGACGCTGCCCGATAGCGGCATGAATTCGTAGAGTCCGCAGCGTCCCAGGTAGCCGGTCTCTCGGCATTCCAGGCAGCCGGCGGGCTCATGGATCTGCGCCGGCATGGCCAGCGGCCAGCCCGTGGTCATCTCGCTCCATTGCGCGGCGTCGGGCGCCACCGGGCGTTTGCAGTGCGGGCACAGCTGGCGCACCAGGCGCTGCGCGAGCACGCCCAGCAGCGTGGCCTTGATGAGGTAGGGCGCCACGCCCAGTTCCAGCAGCCGCGTGACTGCGCTGGGCGCATCGTTGGTGTGCAGCGTCGACAGCACCAGATGCCCGGTCAGCGCGGCCTGGATGGCGTTCTCCGCCGTCTCCAGATCGCGAATCTCGCCGACCATGATGATGTCGGGGTCCTGGCGCAGCAGCGCGCGCACGCCGGCGGCGAAATCGAGGTCGATGGCGGCGTGCACCTGCATCTGATTGAAGGCCGGCTCGACCAGCTCGATCGGGTCTTCGATGGTGCAGACGTTGACCTCGGGCGTGGCGAGGTGGCGCAGCGTGGAATACAGCGTGGTGGTCTTGCCCGAACCCGTCGGGCCGGTGACCAGGATGATGCCGTGCGGCTGATGCACCATCTGCTGCCAGCGCGCCGAATCGTCGGGCGCGAAACCCAGCTGGCCGAAGTCGCGCAGCAGCACTTCGGGATCGAAGATGCGCATGACGATCTTCTCGCCAAAGGCCGTGGGCAGGCTGGACACGCGCAGCTCGATTTCCTTGCCCGAGGGCGAGCGCGTCTTGATGCGGCCGTCCTGCGGTTTGCGCTTCTCGGCCACATCGAGGCGACCCAGGATCTTGAGCCGCGCCGTCACCGAGGGCATCACCGTGGCGGGCACCTGATAGACCTCGTGCAGCACGCCGTCGATGCGAAAGCGGATGTTGCCGCGCTCGCGGCGCGGCTCCAGGTGGATGTCACTGGCGCGCTGCTCGAAGGCGTATTGCAGCAGCCAGTCGACGATGGCGACGATGTGCTGGTCGTCGGCGGTGAGCTTGCCGGTGCGGCCCAGCTCGGTGAGCTGCTCCAGGTTCTGCACCGCGCTGACGGCGGTGCGTCCGCGCTCCTCGCTGGAGGCTTTCACCGAGCGCGCCAGGGCGTAGAACTCGACGATGTAGCGGTCCAGTTCGGTAGGGCTGGCCAGCACGCGGCGGATCTCGCGCTTGAGCAGCGGCGCCAGATCGCGTTCCCACTCCTGCCAGTAGGGTTCGGCGGTGGCGATCACCACCTCGCTGGCGCTGACCTTGAGCGGCAGGATGCGCGCCCGCGCGGCGTAGGCGTAGGGCACCAGCTGGGTGATGCGCGCCACGTCCAGGCCCAGCGGATCGATGCGCTGCCAGGGCAGGCCGGCGCGTTCGGCCTGCCAGGACACCAGCCAGTCCAGCGTCATGCGGCGCGTGGGCTCGGCCGCCAGCGTCCACTCGCAGTCGGCGACGAGCTGCAGCGGATGGCGGCGCGACTGCGGGTGCTGGCGCAGCAGGGCGCGCGCCGTCTCGGCGCTCACGTGGCCGTCGGCGACCAGCGCGTCGAGCACTTCGGACAGGCTCAGGCGGTGATCGCGGACGGGGGCGGGCGCGGACTTGTTCATCGCATTACGTTAGCATCGCCCCAACTTTCGAACCCCTCGTGATGGACATGAAGCCTCTTTTCGCCGCCCTGACGGTCGGCCTGCTCGCCACCGGCCTGTCGGCATGCTCCAGCTGGATGGGCTCCGACGACCGGGTCGTGGTCAGCGAGGTCAACAGCAGCAGCCTGTGCAATGCGCCGGGCGAGGCCAGCCAGCTCACGCTGCTCAAGGACGGTGCCGCGGTAAAGGCCTGGGAATCGTCGCGCGGCGTGTCCCTGACCGGCGCCACCGTGCTGCCGGTGGGGCCCTATGTCGTGGTCGACCTGGGCGTGCGCAGCAGCGGGGGCTACGGCATCGCCGTGAGCCGCCAGGCCGGCATGCGCAAGGGCACGCTGACCCTGAGCGCCACCGTGTTCGAGCCCGCCGCCGACGCCATGAGCACGCAGGCGCTGACCAGCCCCTGCGCGCTGGTGCGCCTGCCGGTCGTGGATTTCCAGACGCTCAAGCTGATCGACCAGCGCGGCAAGGTGCGCGCCACGCTGGCCGTGGGCGCGCCTTGATCGCGCCGGCGATGCGCCGGCTCGGCGCCGCCCTGCTGGCCGCGCTGATGCCGCTGGCCGCGGGCGCGCAGGCGCCGACCACGCCATCGGAAACCGTCGATGCCTTCCACAAGGCCATGCGCGTCGGCGACGGCAAAGCCGCGCTGGCCTTCATGGCGCGCGACGTCAACATCTATGAGCAGGGCTACGTCGAGACCACGCGCGAGCAGTACGCGGCCAACCAGTTGGCCGATGCCAACCGTTTCGCCAAGCTCACCGAGCGTCGCGTGATGCGCCGCGAATCGGGCCAGGACGAGCGCTCCGCGTGGGTGCTGTCGACGACGCTGACCACGGGCGAGTTCGAGCATCGCAAGATCGAGCTCGAAGGCACCGAGACCATGCTGCTGCGCCGTGAAGGAGAGGCCTGGGTGATTGCTCACATCCACTGGTCGGCGCATCCCCGCAGCGCCGACGATTCCGGCGCCAGTCCATAACGACGCGCTGGCACGACCAGCGCCAAGAACTAGGGAAGGATTCATCATGCTGCAGGTGCTGCCGGCCTTCGTGCAGGGCACGATCATGGCGTTGCTGCTCATCGTCAACACGCTGCTGTGGTCGATACCGGTGTACATCGGCATCTTCTTCAAGCTGTTCTTGCCCGACACCTCCGTTGCGCGCGACAAGCTGTCGCGCCTGGTGGCCTGGCTCGCGCAGCAATGGGCGTTCTGCAACACCTGGTGCATCGACCATCTGCTGGGCGTGCGCTTCGATCTGCGCATTCACGCCGACGTGCGCGCCGACGGCCAGTATCTGGTGTGCTCCAACCACCAGAGCTGGAACGACATCATGGTGCTGGTGAAGGCCTTCGGTCGCAAAGCGCCGTTCTTCAAGTTCTTCCTGAAGCAGGAGCTGATCTGGGTGCCCGTGCTGGGCCCGGTGTGGTGGGGCCTCGACTATCCGTTCATGAAGCGCTACACGCCCTCGCAGATCAAGAAGAACCCGGCGCTCAAGGGCAAGGACCTGGAAACCACGCGCAAAGCCTGCGCGCGCTTTCGCAACCAGCCCGGGCTGGTGCTCAACTTCCTCGAAGGCACGCGCTTCACGCCCGAGAAGCGCGATCGCCAGCAGTCGCCCTATGCGCATCTGCTGCGGCCCAAGTCGGGTGGCTTCGCGTTCGCGCTGTCGGCGCTGGGCGAGCGGCTCAACTCCCTGCTCGACGTGACCATCGTCTATCCCGATGGCGTCGAAGGTCTGTGGGGCCTGCTGTCGGGACGCGTTCGCCGCGTCGTCGTGGAAGTGCGGCAGCTCACGGTACCGCACGAGTTCTACATCGGCGGCTACGAAAGCGATTCGGATTATCGCAAGCGCTTCCAGCTCTGGTTGGGCGAGATCTGGCGCGACAAGGATCAGCGGATTGGGGAGATCAAGCGGGAGTTGGGGGGCGTTGATGGGCTTGCTGGGTTGTTTGTTTGTTTGTTTGTGGCTGCTCGCTCTGGGGTGGTTGTGGCCTGAGGGTTTTTGTCCTTCCCGGACGGGGGTTACTTCTT
>JALRLM010000355.1 GCA_023254435.1 Hydrocarboniphaga sp. | reverse complement strand
GTCACGATGCTGCCGTCGGCGTCGGACGAACCGCTGCCGTCGAGCGTGACGGTGGCACCCGTCAGCGCCGAGACGTCGCTGCCCGCGGCGGCGGTCGGCGGCGCCAGCACCACGATGCGCACGCCATCGCTGGCGGTGTTGCCGTCGTTGTCGGTGACCGTGAGCAGGAAGTCGTAGGTACCCGGTGCCGTCGGCGCAAAGCTCGGGCTCGTCGTGGAGGCGCTGCTGAGCGTCACCGGCGCACCGGCGGTCTGCGTCCAGGCAAAGGCGACGACGCTGCCATCGGCGTCGGAGGAGCCGCTGCCGTCGAGCGTGACGGTGACGGGCAGGGCGACCGTCTGATCGGCGCCGGCATTGGCCACCGGGGCGACCTGAACGGTCACGACCACGGCATCGGCGTTCGAGCTCAGGCCGAGGTTGTCGGTGACCACGAGCGAGAAGCTGTAGCGACCGGCCTGCGTCGGCACGAAGCCGGGCTGGGCCGCGCTGGCGCTGCTCAGGCTCACGGCCGGGCCGGCGGTCTGCGTCCAGGCGTATCCGGCGATGCTGCCGTCGGGGTCGCTGGAGGCCGCGCCATCGAGCGTCACCAGCGAGCCGGTCAGCGCGCGGAGGTCCGCTCCGGCGTTGGCGATCGGCGCGCGATTGCTCGGCAGCACGGTCACCGTCACCTGATCGCTGCTCTGCAGCGTGCCGTCCGACACCGTGAGCTCGAACACCAGCGCCACGCTGGAGTTGACCGTCGGCGCCGGGAAGCTCGGCGCCGCGATGCTGCGGCTCGACAGCGTCACGCTGGGGCCGCTGAGCTGGCGCCAGGCGTAGCTCAGGCCGCTGGTGCCGTCGGCATCGGTGGCGGAGCCGCGCAGCACCACGGTGGTCGGCGTACGGCCGTCGGCCTGCAGCGACGACACGGTGGCGTCGGCGCCCGCGTTGGCGACCGGCGCATGGTTGCTCGGCTGCACGGTGATGGAGACGGTATCGGTGCCCTGCGCGGAGCCGTCGGACACCGCGAGTTCGAACACCAGCACCTGGCTGGCACTCACGCTCGGTGCCGGGAAGCTCGGCGCAGTCACGGTGCTGCTCGACAGCGTGACCGTCGGACCGCTGACCTGGCGCCAGGCGTAGGTCAGTTCGGTGGTGCCGTCGGGATCGGTGCCGGAGCCTTGCAGGGTCACGGTCGTCGGCGTAACGCCATCGGACTGCAGGGACGAGACGGTGGCATCCGGACCTGCGTTGGCCACCGGCGCTCGATTGCTCGGCGTCACGGTCACCGTGACGCTGTCGGAGCTCTGCGCGCTGCCGTCCGAAACGGTCAGGGCGAACACCAGTGCCTGGTTGCTGGTGACCGCCGGCGCCGGGAAGCTCGGCTGCGCCACGGTGGCGCTCGACAGGGTGACCGCCGGGCCGCTGAGCTGGCGCCAGCTGTAGCTCAGGTTGGCGGTGCCGTCGAGGTCGCTCGCGGAGCCCTGCAGCACCACGACCGTCGGCGTGCGGCCGTCGGCCTGCAGCATCGGCACCGTCGTGTCGGGGCCGGCGTCGGCGAACGGGGGATGGTTGCCGCAGGTGTTGTTCTCGTTGACGACGCTGCTGAACGGCAGCGGCGCGGCGCCAGTCACGACCACATTGTCGACGAGCCATCCGAACGAGCCGTAGCCGTCGTTGGCGATCTGGCGATAGCGAAGGCGGACATTGCTGCCGGCCAGGCGGGTGCCGAAGCTCAATTCGACGTGCGTCATGCCCGTCAGCGAGCCGACGTAGGCGGGACGATTGCCCTGCGAGCTCAGTCGGCCGTTGTAGCCGCCGGTGGTGAAGGTCGCATAGCGGGTGACGTCGCTCCATTCGCCGCGGTCGACGCTGATTTCGAGCAAGCCGCCATCCGGCCCCGTGAGCGGCGAGCCCGTGGCTTCGGCGTAGGCGAAGTAGTGGTCGAAGGCGATGCTGAGGTTGGTCAGCGTGGTCGCCGCGATCACCGGCGAGGTCAGGATGGTTTCGGACAGCTGGTCGCTGCCCGCGCTCCACCAGGCCAGCCCGGTGCCGAAGCTGCTGCCGTAGTCGGCGACATGCCAGCCGGGCGCATTGCCGTTCTTGGCCGTCGTCCAGTCATGCTGGCTGGACGCGGGTTTTTCCATGTCGTCGTTGGCGCGCGTGTTGGCGCTCAGGTCGTAGTTCACGAGCGCCGTGTAGTACGGCTGCAGCTGGTCGCCCGTGGGCTGCGTGCCGACGAACTGTGCCACCACGTCGGTGCCGAGCTCGGGCAGCGCCACCTCGATGTTGACGTTGTACGGCGCGCTCGAGGTCCTGATCAGGCCCATGCGGATCGAGCCGATCAGGTAGCCGGCGTCGGCCGGGTCGGGCAGGAGCTCCAGCTGGTCGCCGGCCGCGAGGATCAGGTTGTTGCCACCGACTTCGCTGACCGTCGCCAGCGTGCCGTCCTGCAGCGCGGTATTGCCGTCGATGGGCAGACGCAGGTTGAACAAGCCGGTTTCGCCCGAATCGAGCACCGAGTCGGTATCGCAGTAACCGCCCGAGGCGTCCTGCACGGTCATCGAGAAACTGGCCTGTGCGATCTGCGGAGCCAGCGTCTGCGAGACGAAGCTTTCGACCACGCCGACGTTGTCGCTGCTGTCACGCGGAGCGGCGACCGCATAGACGCCCATGCCACGGCGCGCGAACGCGGCGTTGATGATGTCGTGATCGCTGTCGTCGGTGGCCTTGGCCACCGCGAGAATGCCGTCGCGCGCTTCGAGGAAGGTTGGCGAACTGGGCGTCGCCTTGAGGCCCCCGATGATGTACTCCTGCATCTTCTGGCGCGCCTGCTGGAAGCTGTAGCGCGGATCGTTGAGCAGGGCGGCGTAGGCCTCCCACAACACTTCGGACCAGATTTCGCCCGAGTTATGCACCTGGGCGTTCGATTCGCCGTCCTGGCCAAAGGCGATCGGCGCCGTCGTCGGCAGTGCCACGCCGTTGGTGACGTACTTGAAGGTCAGCGGATTGACTGCGAAGTTGGTCGAATACGGCGCCCGGCGAATGCCGAAGTAAGGCTCGTTGGTGGCATAGAAGCCGGTGCTGTACGGCGCCTGGTAGCGATCGTTGCCGACGACCGCGCGATCCTCTGCGCGCACCGACATCAGCAGCGCGTTGAAGTCGCTCCAGCCCTCGCCCATCGCGCCGCCCTGCGTGTTCGACAGGCCCGAGCCGTTGCCGACCAGACGGTTGCTGACGTAGTGGAAGAACTCGTGGCCGACGATGCTGTTGTCGAGCGTGCCGTCGTAAGGCGTAGACGGATTGCGCAGCAGATGGGCGGTGACCGTGCCGGCGCTCAGTGCCTCGCGGATGCGCGAGCCGTCTTCGAGGCTGGTCATCAGCGATGGAATAGTGATGCGCGGCGCGGTGCCACCCATGGTGAAAGGTGCTTCGCCGGCCTTTAGATTGACGACGATGACGCCGACGGCACGCGCGTTCTGCGCATTGGTGATCTTGACCGTAAATTCACAGTAGTTGCGGTCAATCAGCGCAATCTTGCCCGACAACTCGGCCGCATTGGTCGCGGCTTCGCAGCCGTCGGTGGGTGAGCCGCCGCCGTCGGCTCCCGTGGAGCCGTCGACGTAGGCTACGACATCGTTCTGCACACTGAAGCTGGTCGGGCCGAAACTCGCCGGTGCCGCGGCCAGATCACCCAGGGCCGGCGTGACGATGCTCAGGGCGCCATCGAAGGGGCCGTCGAACAGGTACATCTGCATGCGCGGCGAACCGCCGTCGGCCGGCGTCGCCATGTTGGCGTTGTTGGTGCCCGAGAAGTCCTGGCCCTGCGCCAGGATACGGTCGCCAGCGACACCGCCGCGGCTGTAGTTGTCGGCCTGCGCATTGCCGTCGGCTTCGGCGAAGCCGCGGTCGTACCAGAAGTCGTGCAGCCAGTTGTTGACGAAGAACAGGTTCACCGCAGCGGCATTGCGTGCCGCATCCGTGGTGGGATCGGTGTCGACCGCCGGCGTGTAGTCGAAGCTCAGGGTGCTGGTGAGTGTCGGGCGGATGTCGCCGCGATTGGCCTGGTAACCGTCGGGCGCGGCCAGATCGAGGTAGGCGTCGGTGTTGTTGCCCGTCGTGACCGTGGCGCTCGGCGCAAGCCAGGGATCGCCCGTGCTGATCAGCGGGCTGTTCTGCAGGATCGGCAGATTCGGCGTGGCCGGCGTGCGCGTGTAGCTGGCGTTGGAGTCGAGCGAGGGCAGCGGCAGGTAGCCATTGCCGAGCGGGCTGTCGAAAGGCTGGAACTCGCCGCTGGCATCGGCCATGGCGCGATAGCTGAAGCTTTCGTACTGCTTGAGGCTGTTGCGGAACAGCACGCGGCCGTCGATGGCCGAAATCACGTAGGCGTAGTAGTCGTCGCGGCCGCCGTCGATGGTCGCGGCCTGCAGTTCGACGTAGTAGGCCGGCAGCAGCTCGCCGTCGGCCGGGAAGCGCACGCGCTTGGCGCGCACCTCGCCGATCAGGTGGTAATCGCTGCCGGTATCGGCCGCGACGAAGTAGGAGTAGGCGCCCGCCGTGCGCGAAGCGCTGAGCTGGGAGGCGTCGATGCGCCCGCCCAGGTCGGCAAAGGCCGCCGCAGCGGTCTGCGGCACGTCGAGGTCGAAGCCCAGGCTCGTGGCGCGCGAGCGCGCGTCTTCGCCCAGGGGCTCGAAATGGCCCGAAGTGGCGACGACGCCGAAGCGGCGGTTCATCGTCACCGACAGGCGGCGGCCGAAGACCTCGTCGCCTTCGAAGCGCTGCTGGTAGGCGGCGATCAGCGCGCCGTGGCCCAGGTCGTGGCGCAGGGCCAGCGTGGCGTCGGCGATGTCGGTGCTGGTCAGGCCCAGCAGGAAGGCCTGCTTGGCCAGGGCGTCGCGGCCGGCGGCCTCGAGCAGGGCGGTCGCCTGCAGGGCCATGGGCGCTTCGGCCGTGAGCCCGGCGGGCGCCCACAGGAAGGTGGGACGCAGCAGGCGATCGTCGAATTCGGAGGGATGGCCGCCGCGTCGGCTGGTCTGGCTCTGCGTCAGCCGCTTGCGGGCCAGCAGGCTGGGGTCGACGTTGCGCCCGCTCAGCGAGGTCGCCTGCGCTGGATAGGAGAGATCGAGCGAACCCGGTCCGGTCGGGGCGATGGGCTGACGGGCCGCCTCGGCGGTGGCGCAAACGAACACGGCCGCACTCGCGGCAACAGCAAGCTGACGAAGCATGGATTCCCCAGATCAAGCCGTCGGCGCGCCCCACGCGCGCTCGAGCGGTCTCCGAGTCTTATAGCGAAATCGGGGAAATTTGGTGAGACCCAAAGCCCACAGCCGCGATAGGGAAAATCACCCAAGCCGGACCGTAGCGCCGGCCCTGGGGCCCGTCAGTCGCGGAAGCGCTTGACGATATCCTGGTAGGCGTCGATGCGGCGATCGCGCAGGAAGGGCCACCAGCGACGCACGTTCTCCGAGCGGGCGAGGTCGACGTCGACGACCAGCGTCTCGGCTTTCTCGGTTCCCGCCTGTGCGATGAATTCGCCCTGCGGGCCGACCGCGAAGCTCGAGCCCCAGAACGTCGCGCCCTTGAGCGAGCCGGTCGGGTCGGATTCATGGCCGCAGCGGTTGGCGACGATCACCGGCAGGCCGTTGGCGACGGCGTGCGAGCGCTGGATGGTGATCCAGGCATCGCGCTGGCGGGCCTGTTCTTCCTGGGTGTCCTCGGGGTTCCAGCCGATCGCGGTCGGGTAGAACAGCAGGTCGGCGCCGGCCAGCGCCATCAGGCGCGCGCCTTCGGGGTACCACTGATCCCAGCACACCAGGATGCCGAGCTTGCCGAGGCTGGTCTGGATCGGCGTGAAACCCAGATCGCCCGGCGTGAAATAGAACTTCTCGTAATAGCCCGGATCGTCCGGAATATGCATCTTGCGATACACGCCGGCGAGGCTGCCGTCGCGTTCGAGCACCACGGCGGTGTTGTGATAGAGCCCCGGCGCACGGCGCTCGAACAAGGAGCCGATGATGACGATGCCAAGTTCCTTGGCGAGTTCGCCGAGAAAGCCCGTCGACGGTCCCGGAATCGGCTCGGCCAGATCGAACAGGTCGGTCGATTCGTGCTGGCAGAAGTACAGGCCCGTGTGCAGTTCCTGCAGCAGCACGAGTTGCGCACCACGTGCCGCGGCGTCGCGCACGGCGGCGGCGGAGACCGAGAGATTGTGTTCGCGGTCGTCGGTGCAGGCTTGCTGGACGATGCCGATGCGCAGGGATTTCTTCGATGCCATCTTGAGCAACCTCGTAGTCGGTCAGCGGCCCGGGGCGAGCGGAATCTGCATGGTCACGCAGTGCAGGCCGCCGTATTGCAGGATCAGCGCCCGGCAGTCGATGCCGATGACTTCGCGGTCCTCGAAGACGTCGCGCAGCCTGGCCAGCGCGGGCTCGTCGTTGTCGTCGCCGTAGACCGGCACGAGCACGCAATTGTTCATGATCAGGAAGTTGGCGTATCCGGCCGGCAGGCGCTGGCCGTCTTCGTCGAAGATCGGTGCCGGCAACGGCAGCTCCACGAGGTCGTACGGGCTGCCGTCGCGCGTGCGCAGTTCGGCCAGTTCGGTGGCGAGGCCTTTCAAGTCCTCGTAGTGCGCGTCGCTCGGATCGTCGCAGCCCTGGTAGGCGATGGTGTGCGCATCGCAGAAGCGCGCGATGGTGTCGACATGACCGTCGGTGTCATCGCCGAGCAGATCGCCATGCTTGAGCCACAGCACGCGCTCGATGCCGAACTCGCGCTTGAGCACGTCCTCGATGCCGTCGCGCGTCAGATGCGGATTGCGCGTGGGCGCGAGCAGGCAGCGCTCGGTGGTCAGCAGGGCGCCGCAGCCGTCGACTTCGATGCCGCCGCCTTCGAGCACGAAGTCGACGGTTTCCACGGGCGCGCGCCAGGCGCCGAGTTCGGCCAGCTTGCGCGTGAGCGCGTTGTCGCGCTCGGCCGAGAACTTGTTGCCCCAGCCGTTGAAGGTGAAATCCAGGTGCAAGAGCCGGCCGTCGCGAATCACCGTGATCGGGCCGTGGTCGCGAGCCCAGACGTCGTCGCTTTCCACGCGGTAGACGCGCAGGCGAGCCGGATGCGCGCCGGCCTGGATCAGGCGGTCACGCAGTACCGCCGGGTCCTGGCCGTAGTTGATGTGCACGTCCTCGTGCTGGCTGATGGCCACCGCGATGGCGACGAAATTGGCTTCGACCGCGGCGAAGTGACGCGCGAAATCGCCGTCGGCACGCGGCCAGGTGAGCATCACGGCGGATTGGGGAGCCCATTCGGGCGGCAGGAAGCTGCGGGTCATGGCGTCGGTCAGGTAGCGGCGCGGGGGGCGACCTTACACCGTAATGATGTCAGCGGGAATGCGGTCGGCGTTCAGTCGGACGGCGGCATGCTGCGGGCGGCCTGTCGGGCGACCGGATGTCGTGCCGCCTCGCCGAAACCCTCAACGACAAGGATTGGTCATGAACGCTCTGAATCTCAGGAAACTGCTGGGCCTGTTCGCTGCTATGGCCCTGGTCACCGGCAGCTCGCTGCTGAGTGCCTGCAACACTATGGAAGGTGCCGGCAAGGACATCGAGGCCGGCGGCAAGGCGATCCAGAAGTGCGCCGACATCACCGATCCGTCCTGCAAGAGCTGAACCGCGGTCGTCGAGGCGCCCCGATCGACTCCGCTCAGGGCGCTTCGACGAGCCCGTCGCGGCGTGCGATCGGTGCCGGGGCATCGGGTCGCACGGCGTGCACGACGTGCTGGTTCTCGAAGAACACCGAGAAACCGTCGTAATCCCAGCGCGTGATCGGCGGGTGTTTCGGCGTGTCACCGCCTGCGGCCGGGTGGCGCTGTCGCGGCTGGCCGAACTGGCGGCTCACGGCCTGCATGCTGCTGCCTTTGGCAGGCAGGGCGATGGGGGCCACCGCGGGCGGCGCGACGATGGGCAGCGCGAGTTCTTCGGCCAGC
Source organism: Hydrocarboniphaga sp. (assembly GCA_023254435.1). GTDB lineage: Bacteria > Pseudomonadota > Gammaproteobacteria > Nevskiales > Nevskiaceae > Hydrocarboniphaga. Next base: position 708 of record JALRLM010000355.1, on the reverse strand, counting down.
ACGGGCAGGGACACGATCAGCGACAGCAGGGCGGCGGCGGGCTTGATCATGACGCGGCTCGGTCGAAGGAATATCCCGGACTATAGCGGTCGCCGCCGCCTGCCGATCGGTCCTGGGCGATGCCTGGGCTCGGTGCGGTGATCGGCGGTGCGAAGTGCGAACGACTAAGGGCCCTGAAACGAGGGTTGACGAGAGCAGCCTTCGGCCAGATGGCTTGTGGTCTAATTCCTGCCCATGCGACATCCCTACGAACTGTTCACGGGCCTGCGTTACACGCGGGCCAAGCGGCGCAATCACTTCATTTCCTTCATCTCGCTGGCTTCGATGCTCGGCATCGGCATCGGCGTGGCGGCGCTCATCACCGTGCTGTCGGTCATGAACGGTTTCGAGCGTGAGTTGCGCACGCGCATCCTGGGCATGGCCTCGCATGCGACGGTCTCGGCCAAGGACGGCGGATTGCGCGACTGGTCCACGGTGGCCGGCACCGTGCGCGGGAATCCCGACGTCGAAGCAGTGGCGCCCTACGTCGAGGGCGAGGGCATGCTGCGCCTGGGCAGTGGCCTGTCGGGCACGATGCTGCGCGGGGTGCTGCCCGATCAGGAGGACACGGTCTCGGACATCGGCCGCAACATGGCGGCGGGCCGGCTCGACGATCTGCAGGCGGGCCGCTTCAACATCGTCATCGGCTACGAGCTCGCACAGGTGCTC
>JALRLM010000313.1 GCA_023254435.1 Hydrocarboniphaga sp. | reverse complement strand
CTATGCGGCGGATGGGCTGCGCGCCATCGGCATGGGGCTGCCTGACGCGCTGACGCACGCTCCCAAAGACAAGGTACTTCCTGGACTCATCAACTTGCCTGCCTTCCTGATCGTGCTGGTTTTGGGCGGCCTGCTGGGCCTGGAATGCGCCAACGGGCTCGCCCGCAACGGCATGGACGTGACCGTGGTCCACGTCATGGACAGCCTCATGGAGCGCCAGCTCGACAAGCCCGCCGCCCGACTGCTGCGCAATGCGCTGGAGGCACGCGGGCTCAAGTTTCTCATGCAGGCCGGCACCACCGAGATCCTGGGCCACGATCGCGTCACCGGCATCCGCTTCAAGGATGGCCGCGAAATCGACACCGACCTGGTGGTGATGGCGGCCGGCATCCGTCCCAACATCGAGCTCGCCCGCAGCGCCAAGCTGCATTGCGAGCGCGCCATCGTGGTCGATGACACCCTGCAGACGCTGTCGGACCCGCGCATCTACGCGGTGGGCGAATGCGTGGAGCATCGCAAGGCCGTCTACGGGCTCGTCGCGCCGCTGTGGGAGCAGGCGCGCGTCTGCGCCGCCCACCTGGCCGGTCTGGGCCACAAGCGCTATCCGGGCTCCACGATCTCGACCAAGCTCAAGGTCACCGGCATCGACCTGTTTTCGGCCGGCGAATTCAATGGCGGCGAGGGCACCGAGGATCTGATCTTCCGCGATCCGCGACGCGGTATTTATAAACGACTCGTGATTCAGTCCTCTCGCGTCGTCGGTGCCGTACTCTACGGTGATGTCAAAGACGGCCCGTGGTATCTGGAACTCATGAAGAGCGCCACCGACATTTCGGCGCTGCGCAGCAAGTTGTTGTTCGGTCGATCGTTCTGCGAATCCTCCGACGCCGCGACCCTGGCGGCCTGACCATGGCCGAAGGTCCGCTGCCGGCGCCGATCAAAACCACCTGCCCCTACTGCGGTACGGGCTGCGGGGTCGATGCGCGCCCGATGAACGGCGTGGTGACCGTGGCGGGCGATGCACAGCACCCGACCAATGCCGGCCGGCTCTGCGTCAAGGGCTCCGCCCTGGGCGACACCGTGGTGCCGCAGGGCCGTCTGCTGCATCCGCAGCTGCGCGACAGGAGCGCGCCCGGTCAGCCGGCGCGCCGCGTCAGCTGGGACGAGGCGCTCGATACGGTTGCCGGCCAGCTGCGCCGGCTCATCGACACGCACGGCCCCGAATCGGTGGCCTGGTACGTTTCGGGCCAGCTGCTGACCGAGGATTACTACGTCGCCAACAAGCTCGTGAAGGGCTTCGTCGGCACCGCCAACATCGACACCAACTCGCGGCTGTGCATGTCTTCGGCCGTGGCCGGGCACAAGCGCGCCTTCGGCGAAGACATCGTGCCGGTGGCCTACGACGACCTGGAGCGCGCCGACCTGATCGTGCTGGTGGGCTCCAATACCGCCTGGTGCCATCCCATCCTGTTCCAGCGCATGATCAAGGCGCGCGAGCAGCGGCCGGACATGAAGATCGTGGTGCTCGACCCGCGCGCCACCGCCACCACCGAGATGGCCGACCTGCACCTGGGCCTGCGCGCCGGTAGCGACGTGCGCCTATTCAACGGCCTGTTCGCGCAGCTGCATCGCCAGGGACTGGCCGATCGCGACTTCGTCGACGCCCACGTCGGCGGATTCGACGACACGCTGGCAGCCGCCGACGATGGCGCCACGCTGGAACAGCTCGCCGACGACTGCGGCCTGGAGCCCGAGAAACTCGCGCAGTTCTATGCCCTGTTCGCCGCCACCGAGCGCGTCATCACCTGCTTCTCGATGGGCGTCAACCAGTCGTCGGCCGGCACCGACAAGGTCAACAGCATCCTCAACTGCCATCTGCTCACGGGCCGCATAGGCAAACCCGGCATGGGGCCGTTCTCGCTGACGGGCCAGCCCAATGCCATGGGAGGTCGCGAGGTCGGCGGCCTGGCCAACATGCTGGCCGCGCACATGGACCTCGAGAACGCCGAGCACCGCGATCGGGTGCAGCGCTTCTGGAACAGCCCGGCGATCGCCTCGCAGGGCGGGCTCAAGGCCGTGGACCTGTTCGAGGCCATCGAGGCCGGTCGCGTCAAGGCGGTATGGATCATGGCCACCAATCCCGTGGTCAGCCTGCCCGACGCCGACCGCGTCAAGCGCGCGCTGGACAAGTGCGAACTCGTGATCGTCTCCGACGTCATGCAGCAGACCGACACCACGGCGTTCGCGCACGTGCTGCTGCCCGCGCAGGGCTGGGGCGAAAAGGACGGCACGGTCACCAATTCCGAACGCTGCATTTCGCGTCAGCGCGCCTTCGTCGCGCCGCTGGGCGAGGCGCGGCCGGACTGGTGGATGCTGACCGAAGTGGCGCGGCGCTGGGGCTACGCGGAGCAGTTTCCGTATCACGCCGTGCACGAGATCTTCGACGAGCACGCGCGGCTGTCGGCTTTCGAGAACGACGGCGAGCGCTACTTCGACATCGGCGGGCTGGCCGGACTCAATGCACGCGGCTACGACGCCATCGCGCCACAGCGCTGGCCCGTCCGCCGTGACGCAGGCGACGAGCCGGCCCACCTGCAGGTCTTCGCCGACGGCCGCTTCTACCACGCGGATGGCCGCGCGCGCCTGGTGCCGACGCCACCACGCCGGCCCGCGCATGGCACCGACGTGGATTTTCCGCTGGTGCTCAACACCGGCCGCGTGCGCGACCACTGGCACACGATGACGCGCACCGGTCTGTCGGCCCGGCTGTCGTCGCACATCGCCGAGCCCTACGTCGACCTGCATCCGCGCGATGCGCGGCGCGCCAACATCGAAAACGGCGCGCTGGCACGCGTCAGCACGCGCTGGGGCAATCTGGTGGTGCGCGCGCGCATCTCCGACGAGCACACCGCCGGCACGCTGTTCGTGCCGATTCACTGGAACGCGCAGTTCTCGTCCGACGCGCGCGTCGGCGCGCTCGTGAATCCGGTGGTCGACCCGGTCTCGGGCGAGCCCGAGTTCAAGCACACGCCGGCGCGCGTGCAGGCCTTCATCCCGGCCTGGCATGGCTTCATCCTGAGCCGCAAGCCGGTCTCGATCGCGCATCTGGCCTGGTGGACGCGTGTCACCGGCGCCAGCTTCACGCGCTACGAGCTGGCCGGCGAAGGCAGCAGCGTGGCCTGGCCCGAACTGGCCCGGCTCATGCTGGGCGCCACCGATGCCGACGTCGACTGGCTCGAGTACGTCGACGCCGCCACCGGCAGCTACCGCGCCGGCTACGTCGTCGACGACCGTCTCGAAGCGGTGATCTTCGTCTCGCGCCAGCCCAGCCTGCCCTCGCGCGCCTGGCTGGCTGGCCTGTTCGCAGCCGAACGCCTGGACGACGAAGACCGCTTCGGCCTGCTGGCCGGCCAGCCCGCCGTCGCCGGGGCCGACGAAGGCGCCACCATCTGCTCCTGCTTCGGCGTGGGCCTCAACCGCATCGTCGGCGCCATCGAAAGCGGCAAGGCCAGCTCGGTGCAGGCCCTGGGCGAGGTGCTCAAGTGCGGAACCAACTGCGGCTCCTGCGTGCCGGAACTCAAGAAGATCCTGGCCCGGGCCCGCATCGCCACGCCGCAGCGATGACCCGCGCCCGGCCGGCCCGGCGCCGGTCGCCTATCGGTTGTGGATAGCCGATTGAACCGGCGCCGCATTCCGTAGAATGGCCGCATGAGCTCGACCGCCCTGCCCAGCTTCAGCGGAGGTGTCCTCGCCGGTGGCGAGGGACGGCGCTTCGGCGGCCAGGACAAGGGCTGGCTGCTCTGTGGTGGGCGCCCGTTCGTCGAGATCGCCCTGGACCATTTGCGTCCCTGGGCAGCCGATTTGCGCATTTCGGCCAATCGCAACCTCGAGCGCTATG
>JALRLM010000097.1 GCA_023254435.1 Hydrocarboniphaga sp. | reverse complement strand
CTTGAGCTTGATGGTGATGGCGCGATCGGCCATGCCGAGGTTGCCCCAGCGCCGCGCGATCTCGCCCGACAGACGCGCGCCGATGCTGCGGTGACGGTTGCTGACCGTGTAGTGGAAGATGCCGCCGGTCTTGTGCTCGATGGCCGGCAGGCAGTCGGCCAGCATCGCCTCGGCCAGCTCGCCCTTGTCGAAGGGCTCGTTGTTGAACATGCAGTACTGCGGGCTTTGCAGCGCCATGCCGGCCGAGTCGAGAATCGGCGACAGGTCGAGGTTCTTGGCCTTGCCCGTGGTGCCTTCGGCGATCTGCAGCAGATCGGTGCGGCCGATCAGCTCCTTGATCGTGCGAATGCCCAACGCCGCCATGAGCTCGCGCGTTTCCTGCGCCACGAACTTGAAGTAGTTCATGACCATTTCGGGCAGGCCGACGAAGTAGTTCTGGCGCAGCACCGCGTTCTGCGTGGCGACGCCCGTGGCGCAGTTGTTCAAGTGGCAGATACGCAGGAACTTGCAGCCCAGCGACACCATCGGCGCGGTACCGAAGCCGAAGCTCTCCGCACCCAGGATCGCGGCCTTGATGACGTCGAGGCCGGTCTTGAGGCCGCCGTCGGTCTGCACGCGCACCTTGTCGCGCAGATTGTTCATGCGCAGCGTCTGGTGGGTTTCGGACAGGCCCAGCTCCCAGGGCGTGCCGGCGTACTTGACCGAGGTCAGCGGCGAAGCGCCGGTGCCGCCGTCGTAGCCCGAAATCGTGATGAGGTCGGCGTAGGCCTTGGCCACGCCGGCCGCGATGGTGCCGACGCCGGGGCCCGAAACCAGCTTCACCGACACCAGCGCCTGCGGATTGACCTGCTTCAGGTCGAAGATCAGCTGCGCGAGATCCTCGATCGAGTAGATGTCGTGATGCGGCGGCGGCGAGATGAGCGCGACGCCCGGACGCGAGTAGCGCAGCGTGGCGATCTGGTCGTTGACCTTGTCGCCGGGCAGCTGGCCGCCTTCGCCGGGCTTGGCGCCCTGCGCGACCTTGATCTGCAGCACTTCGGCGTTGACCAGATAGGCCGGCGTGACGCCGAAGCGGCCCGAGGCCACCTGCTTGATCTTGGACATGCGCTCGGTGCCGTAGCGCGCCGGATCTTCACCGCCTTCACCGGAGTTGCTGCGACCGCCGAGGCGGTTCATGGCGATGGCCAGCGCCTCGTGCGCCTCGGGCGACAGCGCGCCCAGCGACATACCGGCCGAGTCGAAGCGCTTGAGGATAGCCTCGACGGGCTCGACTTCGTCGAGCGGGATGGGCGTGGCATCGCGGAACTGGAACAGGTCGCGGATCATCGACGCCGGACGCGTGTTCACCACCTCGGAGAACAGCTGATAGTCCTCGTACTTGCCCGACTTCACCGCGCGCTGGAGCATGGTGACGACGTCGGGGTTGTAGGCATGGTACTCGCCGCCGTGCACGTACTTGTAGAGACCGCCCTGGCCGATGGGCTTGCGCGTGCTCCAGGCGATGTCGGCCACCGAGTCCTGCTCGTCCTGCAGGTCTTCGAACTTGGCGCCCTGGATGCGCGAGACCGTGGCGTTGAAGCACATCGACACCACTTCCTCGTGCAGGCCCACGGCTTCGAACAGCTGCGCGCCGCGGTAACTGGAGATGGTCGAGATGCCCATCTTCGAAATGATCTTGTACAGGCCCTTGTTGATGCCCTTGCGATAGCTCTGCGCCATCGTCTCGGGCGCCTTGTTCTTGACCTGGCCGCTGCGCGCCATCTCGTACAGCGAGGCATAGGCGAGATACGGATAGATCACGCTGGCGCCGTAGCCGATCAGGCAGGCGAAGTGATGCGGATCGCGCGCGGTGGCGGTCTCGACCACGATGTTGCAGTCGCAGCGCACGCCCGCTTCGACCAGCGCGGCATTGACCGCGCCCACCGCGAGCAGGGCGTGGATCGGCAGCTTGCCGCGTTCGATGGCGCGGTCGGACAGCACCAGCACCACCTTGCCGCCGCGCACCGCCGCGATGGCTTCTTCGCAGACGTGCTCGATGGCGGCCTTGAGGCCGACGCCGGGGTCGTAGTTGAGGTCGATGATCTGGTGCGCGTAGTGCGGATCGTCGTTGCCGGTGGCCAGCAGCGCCTTGAACTTGGCCTCGGACAGCACGGGCGAATCGATCAGCAGGCGCGCGGCGCGTTCGGGGGTTTCCTCGAACATGCCCTTTTCGCTGCCGAGCTGGCATTCCAGGGACATCACGATCTGCTCGCGCAGCGGATCGATCGGCGGATTGGTGACCTGCGCGAACATCTGGCGGAAGTAGTCGTAGACGCTGCGCGCCTGCTGCGAGAGCACCGCGAACGGCGTGTCGTCGCCCATCGAGCCGACCGCTTCCTGGCCCGCTTCGGCGAGCACGCGCAGCACCTGGTCACGCTCTTCGAACGTGAGCTGGAACATCTTGTGATAGATCGCCACCGTGTCGGGCGGCATCACGTCGAGCGAGTTGGGATCGTCGGTGAGGCTGGCTTCGAGCCGCTTCATGTTCGACTTCAGCCAGGCCTTGTAGGGCTTGCGCGCGGCCAGCATCTTGTCGATGTCTTCGGGACGCAGCAGCGAGCCGGTCTCGGTGTCGACGGCGAGGATTTCGCCAGGGCGCAGACGACCCTTCTCGACCACGTCCTGGGCGCGGAAATCGTTCACGCCGATTTCGGAGGCCAGCACGATGTGGCGGTCGCTGGTGATCACGTAGCGCGCCGGACGCAGGCCATTGCGGTCGAGCGCGCAGGCAGCGTAGCGGCCATCCATGATGACCACGCCGGCGGGGCCGTCCCAGGGCTCCATGTTGACCGAGTTGTACTCGTAGAACGCGCGCACGTCCGGGTCGAGATCGTCGATGTTCTGCCAGGCCGGCGGAATCAGCGCGCGCATCGCCTGGAACACGTCCATGCCGCCGGCCAGCAGCACTTCGAGCATGTTGTCCATGGACTGCGAGTCCGAGCCCTTCATCGTCACCAGCGGGGCGATCTCCTCGATGTCGGGCAGGTCGGCGCACTGGAACTTCTTGGCGCGCGCCTTGGCCCACATGCGGTTGCCCGAAATGGTGTTGATCTCGCCGTTGTGCGCCAGGTAGCGGAACGGGTGGCACAGCCTCCAGCGCGGCAGCGTGTTGGTGGAGAAGCGCTGGTGGAACACGCACATCGACGATTCCAGCGCGGGGTCGGCCAGATCGGGATAGAACTGCGGCAGCAGCTCCGGCATCACCAGGCCCTTGTAGACCAGCACGCGGCAGGACAGGGCGGTGACGTAGAAATCGGCGTCGCCTTCGGCTTCGAGGATCTTCTCGGCGCGGCGACGGGTCTTGAACAGCTTGAGTTCGAAGGCGAACTTGTGGCTGTCCTTGGGCGGCGCGATGAAGATCTGCTCGATGTGCGGCACGGTCTTGAGCGCTTCCTCGCCCAGGGCCTCGGCATCGGTCGGCACCACGCGAAAGCCCACGACCTTGAGGCCGTGATGCTCGGCGCTTTCCTTGAGCACCTGCTTGGCGCGTTCGCGGCGAGCGACGTCGGGGGAGAAGAAGATGTTGCCGGCGCAGTAGTTGTCACCCAGCGCGATGCCGAGGCTGGAAGCCTCGCGCCGCAGGAAGGCGTCGGGCTTCTTCATCAGCAGGCCGCAGCCGTCGCCGGTCTTGCCGTCGGCCGCCACCGCGCCGCGATGGGTCATGCGGTGCAGCGCCGTCACCGCCGTCTGCACCAGCTTGTGACTGGGCTGGTCGTCCATGTGCGCAATCAGGCCGAAGCCGCAGGCGTCCTTTTCGAACTCCGGGCGATAGAGGCCGTAGGCGGCATGACCCTCGAGGGTCAGATCGGGCTGCTGGGACATACAAAACTCCTGGCTGGACGACACGGCCGACACCGCTTGCACGGGCGGGAGGGCACAAGAACCCCCAGCCGCAGGCGGCGCGGGGTCAGGCACGCTAGTGCCGCGTTCAGCATCAAGCAAATTTCGGGCTGGACCGGGGCTGCGGTAAGCCTTCGATCCTCATTGAATCAGCGCCTTAGCCGGAGCTAATATGGCCATCTAAATGGCCATCTCGCGCAGCCCCGTTCCGGCTGCAGATCGGACCACTGATCCAGCCTTATGAAATCCGTCTCCATCGCCCAGGCCAAGGACAGCCTGACCGAACTGCTCTACGAGGCCGAGGACGGCAAGCCCGTTCAGGTGACGCGGCGCGGCAAGGCCGTGGCCGTGCTGCTGTCCGAAGCCGAGTACGAACGCCTGCGCGCCTCCGCGACGGCCAGCGACTTTGCGGCCTGGGCCCAGGCCTGGCGCGAACGCCTGCCGGCCGGCTTCGATGGCCTGACCCCGGCCGAAGTCGATCGCTGGGCCGATCTGTGATCGCCAGGCGCACGCGCTAGATGGCCAAGCCCGGCTTCCTGCTCGACCTGCCCGTGCTGGCCGAGCTGACGCGCCCCAACGGCAACCGGCGCGTGTTCACGCTGTTCCAGCAGCGGCAGGCGCTCAGCGCCATCGCCGCGCCGGCCTGGGTCGCCTGGCTGCGCGGGCTCGACCTGATGCCCGAAGGTCCCCGGCGCCAGCAGCTCAGCGCGTTCTCGGCCGAGCTGCTGCGCGGCGGGCCGCCGGTGCTGGCCCTGGATCGCGAGGCGGCGCTGTGGCTGGGACGTCAGGCCGGACGCTGGGACCGCTCGGGACGCGCCTGGAAGCGTCTCGACGGCGAGCAGGCCGCCATCGCGGCGAGCCAGGACATGGTGCTGGTCACGCGCCTGCCGCATCCGCTGGCCGGCACCGAGGGCCTGCGGATGGAGGACTGGTTCCGGCCCTGAAGGTGGCTACAGATCGTCCATCGCCGGCAGGTCGGTGGCGCCCGGATCGATGCCGGACTGCATCAGCAGCGTGGTGGCCTGGCCACGATGATGGGCCTGGTGATTGAACAGATGCGTCACCAGCAGCCAGGCCGGACGCACGTAGTGTCGGCCGTAGGCGACGCTGTAATAGTGGAAGTCGGCCTGCAGCCAGTCCGGGCTCAGCGTGGCAGCCCAGCCGGCGATCTCCTGGTCCAGCGCCTCGCGGCGTTCGCGCATCGCCTCGAAGCCGGCCTGCAGCCACTGGCCCGGCGCCAGGCCATCCAGGCTCTCGCCCTTGAAGCGGCGGATCCACAGTGCATCGGCGAACACCAGATGCTCCAGCGTGCCGTGCAGGGACTTGAAGTAGGCGCCGCGATCCTCGCGCCGCTGCGCATCATCGAGTCGGGCCGCGCAGGCGTAGAGGCTCTGGTTCATCCAGCGGTTGTAGGCTGCCATGCGCAGCGCGTAGCGGGTATCGATCATCGGCCGGCGGCTCCAGGCGGCAGGTCGGGACGGCCTGCATCGCGACCGCGATCATAACGACAGCGCCCGCGCGCACCGCTTCGAGGACGATGGCGATGAAACCACCCGCGATGACGGTCGACCACGTTGAAGCCGCCGTCGACGCCATCATCGAGCGCGTCGGCCACGACATACGCCTGGGCGTGCCGCTGGGCCTCGGCAAGCCGGTGGAACTCGTCAACGCGCTCTATGCCCGCGCGCGTCGCGACGCCTCGATCCAGCTGACCCTGCTCACCGCGCTGTCGCTGCAGCGACCGCATCCCCAGGGCCTGGAAGGCGCGCTGCTGAACCCGTTTCTGGACCGCGTCTATCACGGCGTGCCCGAGCTCGACTACGTGCGCGACCAGAACGGCGAGGGATTGCCGCCCAACGTGCGAGTACTGGAGTTCTTTTTTCAGACCGGCGCGCGACTGCACGATGCGCAGGCGCAGCGCGATTACATCAGCACCAACTACACCTTCGCCGCGCGCGACGTGTTCACACAGGGCTGTAACGTGATCGCGCAGCTCGTCGCCAGGCGCGATACGCCGGCCGGCCCGCGCTACAGCCTGAGCTGCAATCCCGACACCGGCCCCGAGCTCGAACGTCTGCTGCGCCAGGCCGAGGCGGAGGGCAGCCGTCGCGTCGCCGTCGTCGCGCAGGTCAATCAGCAGCTGCCCTACATGGGCCGCGATGCCGAGGTGGAACCTGGCGGCTTCGATATCGTGATCGATCATCCGCGCTACTGCAGCGCGCTGTTCTCCACGCCCAAGACGCCCGTGAGCACCGCCGATCACGCCATCGGCCTGCGTGCCTCGACGCTGCTACGCGACGGCGGCACGCTGCAGATCGGCATCGGCGCGCTTGGCGACGCCATCGCGCATGCCCTGGTGCTGCGCCAGCAGCACAACGACGACTACCGCTCGGCCCTGCAGGCAATCGACGGCCTGGAACCCTGCGCGCGGCTGATCGCCAGCCACGGCGGAACGGCGCCGTTCGAGGCCGGCCTCTACGGCGCCAGCGAAATGATCGTCGACGGCTTTCTGCGCCTGATCGACGCCGGCGTGCTCAAGCGCGAGGTCTACGATTTCTGGGCCCTGCAGCAGCTCGTCGACAACGGCGAATGCGATCCCCGCCGACTCGATGCGGGCGTGCTTGAGGCACTGGCGCGACACGGCGTGCGCCTGCTGCGCAGCGAGGATTTTCGCCGTCTGCAGCATCACGGCCTGTTCACCGACGACTGCGGCTATGAGGACGGCGAGATCGTGACCGCCGACGGCAGGCACATCGCCGCCAACCTCGCCAGCCCGTCCTCGCGCCAGGCCATCGCCGCGCATTGCCTGGGCTCGCGCCTGCGACACGGCATCGTGCTGCACGGCGGCTTCTTTCTGGGGCCGCGTGCGTTCTACCAGGCCTTGCACGAGCTCACCGACGAGCAGCGCGACCGCATCTGCATGACGGGCGTCGAGCGCGTCAACCAGCTCGATCTGAACCCGCGCCTGTACAAGGCGCAGCGACGCCACGCGCGCTTCATCAACACGGCGATGATGGCGACGCTGTCGGGCGCCATCGTGTCCGACGGACTCGAGGATGGCGGCGTGATCTCGGGCGTC
>JALRLM010000040.1 GCA_023254435.1 Hydrocarboniphaga sp. | reverse complement strand
CTGGCCAGCAGCGAGGCGCTCAAGCAGACCGTGGCCACGGGCGTGGGCGTGGCGTTTCTGTCGTCACAGTCGATCCGCACCGAGGTCGCGGCCGGCATTCTCAGCGTGGTGCCGGTCAAGGGACTGCGCATCCAGCGACCGCTTTACCGTGTGCAGCTGCGCAAGTCCTGGCCCAGCCCGGCGCTGGAGGCCTTTACCGCGCTGCTGCTCGACGCGATGCAGCCCTGATCACGGCGCTCAGCCCAGCGAGGCGATGAACTCCACGATCGCGGTGTTGACGCGCGTGACATGCGTGAAGCTCATGCCGTGCGAGGCGCCGGCGATGGTGCGGCGCGTGACCCGCGGCAGGCTCTGCTGCAGAAAGTCGGCATTGTCGCGATACATCTTGGGGCTGCGCTCGCCGTCCATGAGCAGCACCGGCAGCTTGCAGCGGCGCGCTTCCTCGGCCCAGTAGCGCGGCAGCATGTCGCGCAGCTGCGGTGCCAGCGTGGCGGCGTTGTCGCGCGCCATCTCGCGGAAATTCTCGCCACCGCGATCCCAGAAGCCCTGGCGGCTCACCGAGTCGACGAACAGGCGCAGGCCATCGTCCACCTGGCCGACTTCGATCAGGCGCACGGCTTCGGTGCGCAGGGCTTCGACTTCGGGCGGGAAATGCGTGGCCTCGCCCTGCGGGCCACCCGGATCGAGCAGCGTCACGCTGCTGAGCAGTTCCGGATGCTGCACGGCCAGGCGCCAGGCGACGGCGGCACCGCGCGAATGTCCCAGCAGGTGAACGCGGCCGAAGTCGGAGCGCTGGATGAAGCGCGCCAGCTGCTGCACGTGCCAGTACCAGCTGAAGGGGTGATGTCCCGCCGACGGCAGTCGCGGGTGATAATGCGCGAGGCTCGGGGCCACCACGTGGAAACGGTTGGCCAGGCTGCGCAGCTGGGGTTCCCAGTAGCGGTAGTCGCAGAGCGAGCCATGGACCAGCAGCAGCGTCGGGCCCTGGCCCTCGGCGACGTAGGCGATGCCTTCGCTGTCGTCGATCAGTTTGATGTGGGGTTTGCCCAGCCAGTCTGCGCTCATGAAGCCCTTCGGTGGCTTTTGGCTACCGTTTCCATTCTTTTGCTCTTGTGACCAAAGTCGAATTGCAAATTATGCGCCTTAGAAAACCCCGCGGCGCAGGTTCGCTTATCGTTTCTTTCTCTGAGGCCGCTTCAAAACGCTGATTCATGGTCGAGCCGGTCGGGCAAGGCGATGTTCCGGCTCGGAATTGAAGCGGCGGCCAGCGGGCGAAGCCTGCCGATCCGCTCATTGAACCCTCGTTTGCTGTCAGGCCACTGTCATGGCCAAGGAGCTCTGATGAATCATCCGTTCCGTCCCGCCTTGCGCCTGAGCCTGTGCGCCGTCGCCCTGGCGGGCCTGGTGGCCTGCGGCAGCGGCGCCACGCTGCCGGTGGAGGCCGGATACGGCCCCAAGCCGAGCCTGCCCGAGCCCCAGTCCTCGCTGATTCCGCTGGTCAACATCGCCCCGGCCGTGGGCTGGTCGAAGGGCGCGAGGCCGACCGCCGCAGCGGGCACTGCGGTCGCGGCCTTCGCCGACGGCCTCGATCACCCGCGCTGGCTGTGCGTGCTGCCCGATGGCGGCGTGCTGGTGGCCGAGACCAATGCTCCGGCCAATCCCAACGAGGATCACGGCCTGAAGGCGCGCATTGCCAAGCGCGTGATGAAGCGTGCCGGTGCCGGCGTGCCCAGTGCCGATCGCATCACGC